>CANROJ010000013.1 GCA_947632215.1 uncultured Flavobacterium sp.
TAGTAGAGAATTTTAAATTAGTAGTAGAGTTTAGCTTAAATAGCTATCAATATTTTTCAGTTGAAAATTAATAACTTCTATTAAAATGCTATCAGGATATATTTGAGCTTTGGATACATAAGTTGTAAGAGCAAAACAATAGAAGATTATTAGTTTTAATTTCATATGTGATTTTTTGTTCTTAGTATTTTTCTTGGATCTCAATTAATGTCGTACTGTGATAAAAATATCGCAGTGCTCTAACAAATATAGCGAAATATTTATTTTAAAAGTAGGAGCTTTGTTCAAAGTATATAATCTTGATTTAATTACGAAAAGACTTTTAAAGAATCCTACAGCTCTAGATAATAATGATAAGCTTTGCGTCCAAAAAAAATACCCCAAAAAGTGTGTTTAACTTTTTGGGGTATCTCATTATAAGGCGCTTTTATAATTCTGAGTATAAAATTACTAAACTGCTGGTCTTTTCTTAGCACTGATCCACAGGTATAGACCTAGAATAATGAACGGTATACTTAACCATTGTCCTGTGGAGAACAATCCAAGAGACTCTTCAAAGCCTCCTTGGCTTTCTTTTACATATTCCACTATGAACCTAACTAACCATAAAAGAACTAAGAATATTCCAAAGATATATCCCAGTTTTTCACGTGCTTTAGTCTTCCAATACAATAGATAAACAATTATAAAGACAATAACATAACCAATGGATTCATATAATTGAGCTGGATGCTTCGCAACTACCAATTCAAGATAAGGTGCGAACTGCGGATCGCTTGCAATTGCAGCATATGCCTTGTTATGGTCTGCAATCCCGGTTATTTGTTGTGCTTGTCTTATAGATATTTGATCTCTTATAAAACGTATTCCTGTAGCTCCTTGGGTTGGGGTACCAACAATCTCAGAGTTGAAGAAGTTTCCTATTCTAACAAATGCTCCTCCAATACTCACAGGTATAGTGATACGGTCTAAAATCCATAGAATTGGTTTGTGTATCACTTTTTTACTATAGTAGTACATCGTTAGAATAATAGCTATTGCTGCACCATGACTGGCTAAGCCGCTAAAACCAACAATTTGAAATTCGGGAGAGAAACGAACCGGTGATATGATTTCTACTAAATTGTCCTTATAATAAGCCCAATCGTAGAAGAACACATGTCCAAGTCTGGCACCTATTAAAGTAGCAAGGACAGTGTATATAAAAAGTTTATCAAGTTTTTCTACGCTAAGACCTTCTCTGTCGTAGATTTTTTTCATTAAAAACCATCCAAGACCAAATGCTATAACAAACATTAGGCTATAGTATCTCAATGGAACAGGACCAAGATTAATACCTTCAGAGGGGTTCCATAGGATGGAGAGTGTATGTATCATAAGTTGTATAATGAGTTAAATGCTAAAAGTAATAAAATATTTTTAGAAAAGGACACAATTCTATCTTAGCTTTTAAGGAACAGGGTCATATCCACTCTTACCCCAAGGGTGGCAACTTGCGATGCGTTTTATAGCAAGCCATCCACCTTTGAAAAGGCCGTGTTTTTTTAGCGCTTGTAGGGTGTATGTCGAACAAGTTGGACTATACCTACAAGCAGGGGGGAAAAAGGGCGATATAGCTACTTGGTAGAATCTAACAAGCACTACAAATGGGAATATTAGTATTTTCTTTAGCATAGAGATCAAGTAATAGAACAAAAGCTATAAGTTACCTTATAGCTTTTGATTATTTTAAATAGAAAACGTAGTGCCTTCTTTACCGTCTTTTAATGTGATGCCTAATTTTGCAAGTTCATCTCGGATTTGATCACTCATAGCAAAGTCTTTATTGGCTCTTGCTAGGTTTCTCATTTGAATTAACATATTTACTGTTCCTTCTAACTTATCGTTATCCGCTTGTTGATCAACAGGATCTTGAAGTCCTAAAACATCAAAGATAAAATCATGCATTGTAGTGCTTAATAGTGTTAAATCACTAGCAGTAATAGTTTCTTTGGATTCTTTGGTAAGGTTAATAATTCTTACTGCTTCGAATAATTGAGCAATTAAAATAGGACTATTAAAGTCATCATTCATCGCAGAATAACAATTTTGTCTCCAAGAAGAAATATCTACACTACTTGTATTTGAAGTCGGTAAATCATTAATTGCTTTTAGAGCTTCCATTAAGCGATAAAAACCTTTTTCTGCAGCTAATATAGCCTCGTCAGAGAAATCAAGTATGCTTCTGTAATGCGCTTGTAGAATAAAAAATCTTGCCACACTTGGTGCAAATGCTTTACTTAAGATACTATTCTCTCCAGAGAATAATTCTTCAGGTAGGATGTTGTTACCAGTACTCTTAGCCATCTTCTTACCGTTTAAAGTAAGCATATTGGCATGCATCCAATAATTTACTGGTGTATTGCCTGAACAAGCTTGGTTTTGGGCAATTTCACATTCATGATGCGGGAACTTTAAATCCATTCCACCTCCATGAATATCGAAATGATTACCCAAATATTTAGTGCTCATAGCAGTACACTCTAGATGCCATCCTGGAAAACCATCTCCCCAAGGTGAAGGCCATCTCATAATGTGTTGGGCTTCGGCATTTTTCCAAAGTGCAAAGTCAAGTGGATTGCGCTTGTCCGATTGCCCATCTAAATCTCTAGTATTTGAAATTAGATCCTCAATCTTGCGTCCACTTAAGACTCCGTAGTGATGGTCATTATTGTATTTAAGTACATCAAAGTAAACTGATCCATTTACCTCATAAGCATATCCTTTTTGGATAATTTCTTGTATTACTTGAATTTGTTCAATTATATGTCCAGTTGCTGTAGGCTCAATACTTGGAGTAAGATTGTTGAATTGATCTAAAATGTGATGGAAATTGATCGTGTACTTTTGTACTATTTCCATTGGTTCAATTTGCTCAATTCTTGCTCTTTTGGCAATTTTATCCTCTCCTTGATCAGCGTCATCTACCATATGACCTACATCGGTAATATTTCGCACATAACGCACTTGGTATCCCAAGTGTTTTAAGTAGCGATATACCAAGTCAAATGAGATAAAAGTTCTACAGTTTCCTAAATGTACAAAATTGTATACAGTAGGTCCACACACATACATACCAACTTTACCAGGTAAGATAGGGGTGAATACTTCTTTGGTTGAAGTAAGAGAGTTATAAACTTTTAATTGTTGTTCTTGATATAATGCCATAGGTATAATTATCTAATTAAAATTAGAATTTTGTTTCTAATTTGATATAATCTAAAAATTCTTTACGAATATTCTCATCTTGGAATTTTCCTCCAAATTCAGCTGTAACAGTGCTGCTTTCAATATCACGGATACCACGTGAATTAACACATAAGTGTTTAGCATCAATAATACAAGCTACATCTTGTGTGTTTAAAACGCGTTTTAACTCATTTACAATTTGAATAGTAAGTCTCTCTTGTACTTGTGGACGCTTAGAATAATAATCTACAATTCGGTTCATTTTAGATAAACCTACTACTGTTCCATTAGAAATATAAGCAACGTGTGCACGTCCTACAATCGGAAGTAAGTGATGTTCACAAGTAGAATAAACAACAATGTTTTTTTCCACAAGCATTTCACTGTATTTATACTTATTGTCAAATGTTGATGAACTTGGTTTTTTGGCAGGATTTAATCCCCCAAACATTTCTTTAACAAACATTTTTGCTACACGGTTAGGAGTGCCTTTTAAGCTGTCATCCGTTAGGTCTAGACCAAGAGTGTTCAAGATACTCTCAACGTCTTTTTTAATTAATTCGATTTTCTCCTCGTCTGTGCGATCAAATGCATCACCTCTTAATGGGGTTGCATCACTTGATGCTATATGGTTATCACCCATTTCGTCGTGAAACTTTTCGTTGATATTCATTATGCTTATTTTTAATTCAGATTGTTTTATAAGCTACAAATATAAATAATAATTACACATAATGTAGTCTTGTAATTTTATAAATAACTAAAGGTGTGTGATTTTTCACATAACTATGTTGCTGTCATTTAATTAGGGTGTTTTTTAAAGTGATTGTAGATAAGAAAACACCTCTCATAGAAAAGATTTACAGCATAATTGGATTGCCTATTAGAGCCTTGTCTTAGAGTAGCTTTAGAATTTAATCAACCCTATTTTAAAACATTTTAAAATAGGGTTGATTCTGATGGTCTTAAATTATTGGTTTGTATAGCTTTGGACAATAGATCAATAAGTTGAGTTTTATTGCTTTTCACTGTCCTTATCACTTAAAAATTCGTTGAATATTTTTATACTATCAATTGGATCTGGCATTCCCATTGGTGCATTTTCTCTTTCATAATGTTCAACTAAAATATGGAGCACTTCTAATTCATCTTGTTGAACAGAATTTAAGGTAGATTCCTCTAATAATTGGATTTGAACCAGGGCCATTTGATAATCTTTTTGATTTCTAATTGGTTTCATATAGTTTATTTAAATTAATAGTTTTTTAGGTATTATTTAAAAGTACATTAAATAGATGAAAAGGCCTAATTGGTTAGTGAAAAAATTAGCTATTGACCTATTTTTGAAGTGTAAAACTAAGGCTGTTTTTTATGAAAAAGCCCTTAGAATCTTTACCCCATAGAGCCTTAGATTACAAAATACTAAAGACAATGGATAATGTAGTAAAAATGTATTAGATTTACCAGTGATTATTAATTTTTAAATTATAAAAAATGAAAAAAAACTTACTATGTTTTACTCTATTATTAGCATCAGCAATAGCCAGTGCTCAAGATGGAGCTAAAGAGTTTATGCAAGAGTTACACAAACATTGCCATAAAGCTTACCAGGGTAAGGTGGTTAGTAGCCCAGTACCAAGTGATTTTAAAGACAAGGAGTTAATTATGTATGTGAGTTCTTGTGAACCAAATCAAATAAAAGTACCTTTTTTTGTTGGAGATGATTTGTCCCGCACATGGGTTTTCACAATAAAAGAAGATGGTAAACTTGAATTAAAACACGATCACCGTTTAAGTGATGGTACCCCAGATGATGTTACAATGTACGGAGGGACCACTAGTCATAGTGGAAGCAAAGAAATACAGTTTTTTCCAGCAGATGAGCATACAAACCAAATGATACCAGGGGCAGGAGCGAATCTATGGTGGGTTACTTTAGATGGGAACACGTTTTCTTATAATTTAAAACGAGTTACTTCACAAGGAGTCTTTAATGTGGTTTTTGATTTATCTAAACCTATTGAAACCGATAAAAGAGCATGGTAAAAAAAGAATCCCGATTGTATTAAAATCGGGATTTTTTTATATTAACTCGCTGTCTTAGGTTTGTTCTTGTTTAATTCATCTTGTAGTTGTCTTCGGACTTTTTGTTCTCTTTCTAGAGACATTCTACGAAGTTCTTCTAGTTCATTTTCTGTTTCTTCTAATTTATTTAAAGCGTCTTTTGTGTGAGAATGACTCTTTTTAAAACGTAAAAACAACACCACTAAACTAGAGAATAGTATAGCTATAATAATTCCAATAAGATTTAAAAAAGTTCCTTTATTTGTAGCAATACCCAACACCTCTAAATTATTTTCTCTATTTAGGGCTTCTTGTAATTCAGTTTCTACTTTTTGTAAATCGGTACTTAATTGTTCTACGCTAGCTTTTTGCTTTAAAACTTCTGTATTATTTTGGTCAATTTCATTTTTCAATTCTGCAATGGAACTAGCTACATTTCTCTGTAATAATTCTAACTTATCTTTTTTTACTACTTTATAAGTTTGATAATTATTAGATTCTTTTATTAAATTGCTAAACTGATCATTAATCGAATTACTAGATTGAGCAAAGCAAATTGTGGAAAGGGAGAATAAGTAGGCCGTTAGAATTAATTGTCTTTTCATTAATTATTAATTTTGCATTTCATAGTTATAGGTCTAATATAAGACTATAATGAAATAGTATACTAATTTTTTTAAAGAAAACTTTCTTTAAGTAGATATTTTCACTTTTAAATGCTCTAATCTATACAGAATATTTGATTAAATGACAAAATCACTGTATCAAAATAAAAACAAACAATGTCAATTGTTTAATAGCAATGTTTTTTTTATATCTCTAGTAGACTAATGGCCTTAGCCCAATAAGAATAACTTATAGTTAATTGGCCTTGAAATTAAAGAGGAAATATATTCTTGTAAGACGAAGTTTTCCGCGTGTTTTATAGCAATTGCTGTGCCATAGATTTACAAGCTCAGTAACAGGGGTAAAGATCTTTATATTAACTTAAAGTGTGGGGAAATTCCCCGAACACTCTATAATAGTTGTAGAAAAGACCAATACAAACAATCGTTTAATTCTTAGTACTAAAGATTGTTGTTCCCATACTGGCAATAATTACGCATAAAACAGATATCCATTGGGTCAAGGTGAGTTGTTCATTTAAGAACAATAATCCTGAGAAGGCTGCAAAAGCTGGCTGAAGACTCGTTAAAATACTAAAGGTTTTTGCAGGTAGTTTTCTAAGGGCAACTAAATCTAATGAAAAGGGTAAAGCACTCGATAATACGGCAACTGCAAAGCCCAGTAGTAATGTGTTAGTGGTTAAGTTGTTTAATTCCCCTGTGTAAATTGCCACCGGTAATACTATCAAGGTAGCGATTACCATTCCTACGGCAAGGGCGTTTTTTGTGTCCATTTCTCTAGACACTTTACTTCCCATAATGATATAACAAGCCCAAAAGATACCAGCCAATAGAGCTAAACCTATTCCTATGATATCAACATTGTTAGAGTTCCAAGGAACAATTAAAAGTATGCCTGTACATGCAAAAAGGGCCCATAGGATATCTAAGGGCTTTTTAGAGAAGTATAAGGCTAAAAACAAAGGACCTGCAAATTCAATAGTTACTCCTAGTCCAAGGGGAATACGTTGAATCGCCATGTAGAAAATAAGGTTCATCAAGGCAATAGAACCTCCATAAAAAAGACAGTATTTCCATTCTTTCTTAGTGAATTTTGATATCTTTGGACGAATTATAATGTTTAATAAAATAGCTGATAAACCGATTCGCAATGTAGTGGTTCCTGTGGCTCCTAAAACGGGAAATAGTTTCTTTGCTACCGATGCTCCACCTTGCACACACATCATAGCTCCTAGGGCAGAACCAATAGCGGTAGTATTACTTTGTTTTTTCATTTTAATGGTTACTGGTTAGTTGTAAATAAGTCAAGGGCTAAGTATTTGATTAAAAGCGAATTAGTTTTTTGTTATTAGCCAAACAATTATTAGGGTGTAGTTTAGCTTTTCTTAAGAGGTAAAACTACATAAAAAATGCATACTAATATGCTATTGATACCAAAGGATTAGTAGATTCCTTGTCAAGGTGTTGATCCCATAGGTATGTTGTCATTTTAACAAGAGAATATTTGAGTAAAATATGGAAGTAAAATTATTTGGTTTGCCCAAAATGAGTTTTAAAGAATATAAAAATGAGACTTTAGCTGGATTAACCAGTGCCATGACTATGATTCCGGAGTCTCTTTCTTTTGCAATTATTGCTGGATTAGCACCTATTATGGGCTTGTATGCAGCTTTTATAATGGGAATTGTAACAGCATTTTTAGGAGGAAGACCCGGTATGATTGCTGGAGGAGCTGGAGCGACCATTATTGTAATGATACACTTGATTTTAGATTACGGGGTAGAGTACTTACTGGCTGCTGTTTTACTAGCGGGTGTAATTCAATTTTTAGTTGGTGTTTTTAAACTAGGAAAATTTATACGCTTAGTGCCTTCTCCGGTGATGTATGGGTTTTTAAATGGCTTGGCAGTGGTTATATTTATATCTCAACTAAAGCAATTTGGAATTATTGGACCAGATGGTAGTTTTTCTTTACTTGAAAGTCTTCCCTTATATACTATGATAGCTTTAAGTGTGTTAACTATACTTGTTGTGGTACTCTTACCTTATCTAACTAAGGCTATCCCTAGTTCTTTGGTAGCTATTTTGGTGGTTAGTTTTGCGGTTTTTATTTTTGCAATTGACACCAAAAAAGTGGTCGATATAGCACCTTTACAACAACACTTACCAAGTTTTCATATTCCTGCTGTACCCCTAGAATGGTCGACTTTGTGGATTATTTTGCCTTACGGACTTATTATGGCAAGTGTTGGACTCTTAGAATCTTTATTGACCTTGCAAATGGTGGATGAGATTACCTATACTAAAGGTAATGCTAACAAGGAAGCTAAAGCCCAAGGGTATGCAAATATGTTATGTGGGGTCTTTGGAGCTATGGGAGGTTGTGCGATGGTGGCTCAAACTATGGTGAATTTAAATAGCGGAGGAAGAACACGTCTTTCGGCAATAATTAGCGCTCTAACTATTTTGATGATACTCTTGTTTTTAGGTCCTGTAATTGGGCAGATTCCATTAGCGGCTTTAGTAGGAGTGATGATCGTAGTGGCTGCAACTACTTTTAAGTGGTCCAGCTTTAAGCTAGTCTTTAAGATGCCTAGAGTAGATGTTTTTACAGGTGTTTTGGTGGCCTTAATTACTATTTTCTTACATAACTTAGCCTTGGCTGTGTTGGTGGGTATATTAATTAGTGCTTTAGTTTTTGCCTGGAAAAGTGCCCAGAACATTACAATGAGTAAAAAGAATATCGATTCTAATGTTGTTTTATATCGTCCTAAAGGACCTATTTTCTTTGGTTCTATCGATACTTTTTTAGCACAATTTGATCCAAAGAATGATCCAGCCCAAGTAATAGTTGATTTTAGAGAAGCCAAAGTATGTGATATGAGTGCCATTGAAGCTTTAGACAAACTTACCGAGTTGTATCAAAGAGAAAATAAGAAAATTGTTTTAGAACACTTAAGTGGTGATTGCTATCTAATTCTAAACAATGCCAAAGATGTGGTGAAGGTCAATATAAAAACAGACCCCACTTACAAAGTTATGCCGTAATATTTGGTTTATCTATCCATAGATCCTAAGGGATGTTTGTGGTTTATGTGTAAATCAAATAAGGCTTTAAGTAAGTAATTGTAGTTAAGGAAAACTTTTTTTTAAAAATGTTAATTATTTCCCTGGTTTTTTATAACTAATTGTTGTTGTTTGGGTTATGAAATTGTTTTTAAAAAAAAAGACAACTAAATCATTTATAATGTTCAATGTGGTTGGTTAAGGCATGTTAATTAGTTACTTTTATAGTAAAATATAAAGGAAATATGAGAAATATAATACTATTTTTCTTTTTAAGTTGTCTCTCTCTTAATCCTATGGTAAGCCTAGCTACAAATAATAATGGATTTCAAGAACCAGCTGATAGTTTAAAAAGAGTAGTTGAAAAAATATCTTTTGCACAAAATACCTATCACAAAATTGATCAAGAATTAATAGATGGTTCTTTTAAAGTTAGCTATTGGTTTACTCCGAGTTTTGAATTAGTTCGCTCTCAGGTAAAGCAAATAGTAGCTCTTGATACGGTGTTTGCTAACTATATCCACTGGGACTCCAATAATAATTTGCAACTTTTTGGAATTTCCAAAGACAGTGTTACCCAGCAGGGGATTGTACCTATTTTTCAAGCAGATTCCCTGATAAGCTACCAATTATATGAAAATAAAAAGCTCTTACATGAGTATCAAATTCGAGAGAATAATAACTTTCAGAGTTGGCTTTCAGAGTTAGTTCGAAAATCCTATTTAGAAGAAATTGATGGTACGGTGTATAAAGATATATTGGTTGAAAAAGATCCAATTATTGTAGATCTTCTGCAAGTTGATTCACTTAAGACTCCAGACTATGGGGGTCAAGAACAAACTCTAGAGCATGACTATGAAATTCAAGAAGACTTTTTTAGTGATTCGATAGATTCTTCTATAGAGTACGTAGTGTTTAAAAGCTCAAAAGCTCAAATGGACCAGTGGCTGGTTGTAACTAAAAAATCTAGTTTGATTTGGATTTATGAGCTAGTTAGTGATCCGCAGACTCAAGAAGTATTGAGTTTTAAAAATGCTAGAATTAATAACCTAGGGTTTGAGCAAAAAAGGGTAATGTCTTATTTCGAAGATAAAATGTATTTGTGGAATGTGTATTTTGAACCTACTCGAAATATTAAATGGGATAAACCGAATCAGTTTTTATTTAACTATACCCGTAGAAGTGATAGAAAACCAATTACAGGTAGAGTAGTTGTGGATCAAGCAGACCAAACCAATGGGGACTTTTTCTATTTAGTTTTATCACTTGCACAAAATCCAGAGCTATTCAAGATTACGACTTCTTTAAAAGATTTAGATTTTCAGAATTTTAATCCTACTAAAAATATTGGCATGCAGCCCGAGTTTAAAACTAGTTATACTGTAGATACTTCTAAGTAGTGTTTTTAAAGCTAAAAGTAGCCCTTCGGGATTACTTGCGAAAAATACAAGAAGTAGAAAAATAAGTTATAGCACTAAAATTAACGTGTATATACTTTTTAAAATATCAGGTAATTCTTACCTTTAGCAAACAAAATTTATTATAATATCCAAATGACAAACATAGAAAAATTAGCTCAATTGCGTGCTTTAATGAAGCAACAAGGAGTAGATGCTTACATTATTCCATCGAGCGATCCTCATATTAGTGAATATTTACCAGAATATTACAAGTGTATTTCTTATACCAGTGGATTCACTGGTTCGGCAGGGACCTTAGCTATTACCCAGGATTTTGCAGGTTTATGGACCGATTCTAGATATTTTGTGCAAGGTGAGAGTCAACTTAAAGATTCTGGTTTTTCTTTAGTTAAAATGAAAGTGCAGAATGCACCAGAGTTTGTAGATTGGATAGCTAGTGTTTTGCATAAAGGAGATACGGTTGCTTTTGATGGTAATTTGGCATCTTTAGGTTTAGCAAACTATGTCAAAAGTACTTTAGAACCACTAGGAATTAAAGTAGACGGACATAAAGACTTAATCGACCCTATTTGGAAAGACAGACCAGCATTGCCTTTAGAGCCTGTATACACTTTAGACCAGACTATCGTGGGAGAGTCTACAAGTAGTAAATTACAAAGACTTCGCCAAGAGTTAAACAAACAATCTGTTGAACATCACTTGATTTCATCACTAGATGATGTTGCTTGGTTGTTAAATATTCGAGGTACAGATGTAAAATGCAATCCAGTAACTTTAGCTTTTGCTTATGTAAGTCAAGATAAAGCAATCTTGTTTATCGATCATAGAAAAGTAGATCAACAAGTAGTAAGCGAGTTGCAAAATCATGGAGTGGAGATACAACCTTACGAGAAGGTGCAGGAGTTTTTAACAGGTTTACCTAATGGACAAAGAATCCTTTTAGATCCTAAACGTACTTGCTTCTCTACATATGATTCTGTAAATAAGCTAACTAGTATTGCTGAGCAGATCAATCCTAGTACACATTTTAAAGCCGTTAAGAATGCATTAGAGGTTGAAAAAACTAGACATGCTATGGTAAATGATGGTGTTGCACTTACTAAATTCTTTATGTGGATTGAGCAAAATGTATCTAGTGGTACTTTATCAGAGATAAGTATTGCAGAACACTTAGAATCTCTTCGTTCAGAGCAACCAGGTTTTAAGTCTATTAGTTTTGATACTATAGCCGGTTATAAAGCCCACGGAGCTTTACCTCATTATAAAGCAGAACTAGATAGTAATTCTACCTTACAAGCCGATGGTTTGTTATTAGTAGATTCAGGAGGTCAATATTTAAGCGGTACTACCGATATTACAAGGGTTATCTCTCTAGGAAACACTACTCAGCAAGAGAAAGAAGATTATACCATTGTATTAAAAGGTATGATTGAGGGATCTGTTGCTGTTTTTCTAAAGGGAACTCGTGGGTACCAAATCGATGCAATTGTTAGAAGACCAATTTGGGCAACAAAAAGAAACTACCTACATGGTACAGGACATGGGGTTGGATTCTTTATGAATGTGCATGAAGGACCACATACCTTTAATGGAGCTGCCATAGATATAGCTATTGAGCCAGGAATGATTTCTTCTATTGAACCAGGATTGTATCGCGAAGGTCACTATGGTATTAGAATTGAAAATTTAGTACTTGCTAAAGATTTAGAAACTACCGAGTTTGGAGATTTTATGGATTTCGAAACACTAACTGTTTGTTATATTGCTACAGATCTAGTGGATAAGACTCTTTTAGCCCAAGAGCATATAGATTGGTTAAATAATTATAATGCTTGGGTCTATAATAAATTACAAGACCATTTATCTAGCCAAGAAAAAGAGTGGCTAAAAGACAAAACTAAAGCTATTTAAATTTATTTTTATAAAGCTAAATATTGTCATGGGATTTAAACTCTTGGGTTAGCCTAAAGTTGCACTAAGTAATGTAATAATTTAAATATAATGAGCTCGGTATTTTTGCTGGGCTCATTTTTTTGTCCATGCCAGGTACAATAAAAATGTCCCACAAGCATTTAGCTTGTGGGACATTTTTATTTTATTTCTAATGTGTTTTTTACTTTTTAATTATTAGAAACTTGCTTTGGGTTATATCTAATTAATTGCAATGGAATGCTCTCTTGTAATATCTCATTTAACTCATGCCAAGATTCAAAAGAATAATTTCTAGCTATTTTTTGCAAATCTAAATCTGAGAATAAAATTTGTTCTACGCACTTTAATATCCTTTCCTTTTCAAATGCTGTTGGTATATCTACACCATAATTATCCAGAAAATGTTGGTCTAGTTCTTCTTTAGACATCGATAGCTTAATGCATAAGTCTTGAATTGCTTTGTGCTTGTCTTGTTCTATAAAGGCCTTTAAGTTTTTTTCAATATTAAAAGGTGTCTGTGTGGCAGGATAAAAAGAATCTGAATTATTATTATTGTTATCTAACTGTATTGCCACTAAATGTATAGTGATAGATTTAGTTTTGCTGTTTTGATTAATAAAACCTGTAACTAGAAAGTTTTCATTCTCATTGCTTCCTTTAAGTAAGTTGCAATTGAATTGGGTATAACTGTCTTGTTTTTTAAAAAGTCTAAAGAAAACTAATTTGTTTTTGATATCATTTAATAACAAACTGTGATGTGGTTGTTTTTGCAGATCTAGCCCTAAATGACGTATTAATCTATCTTGGCTATCGAAATGTAAAGTGATAGTGTGGGTATGTTCGGGAGATTTAATATGAGTGCGGGCTTTAGCGTAATCTAGGTGGAAAATACAATTCACAACAGTGCAAGAAAGAGAGTTAAAATAATTGTGATAAAAGTGTTCCCATGCTATGCTTTGTGTTGAATTAGGAATTGGAACTTTTTCAAATAAAGATATAAAGCTATCGACCTTGTTAGACAAGGCTTGATATTGCTGCATTTTCATAAAGTGTTTTTGTTAGGTTAGTTTGAAGACACAATTTAAATAAAAAAAAGCGAACAGTAAAAATATTCCGCACCTTATATGGTGAACTTTTATCCTATAGTTGTTATCTTCTTTTATGTATTGACTAATTGCCATAAAGTTATGGGTGCCATGATGAGAAATTTTGGATTTCTAAAATAGAAAACCAAGTTAAAAGCAAAACAAGTTAAAAATACAGTTTGTTTATTTGTTCTAAAAATGTTAATGAATTACTTATTTGTTGGCAGAAGAAGGATGAATATTTTAAATTATTTAATCTTTTATCTTCTGAAATAGAAATAGTGCTAGTAGTGCATTTTGTTGTGGCTAAAAGATAATTTTTTAGGAAATATTTCCCTATATTGCTAAACTACTAAAAATTAAAAAAACTATAATTATGCAACAAGTTACATCATACGTTCCTAAAAACAAGGTACGTATAGTTACTGCTGCCGCTTTATTTGATGGACATGATGCGGCTATAAATATTATGAGACGTATTATCCAAGCCACCGGATGTGAAGTAATTCACTTAGGACACGATAAGAGTGTGGAAGAGGTGGTTAATACTGCAATTCAAGAGGATGCTAATGCTATTGCAATGACATCTTACCAAGGAGGACATAATGAATACTTTAAATATATGTACGACCTGTTGCAAGAAAAGGGAGCAGGACATATTAAAATAGTTGGAGGAGGAGGAGGAGTAATCCTACCCTCTGAAATCAAAGAATTAATGGATTATGGTATCACCAAAATTTACTCTCCCGATGATGGTAGAGCTATGGGTTTACAGGGGATGATTAATGACATGGTTCAAAAAGCAGATTATCCTACTTTGGATTTAGAATTACCAAAGGGTAAAGATGTATATACTTCTTTAAAAGATAAGGATGTTACAACGATTTCTCGTTTAATATCTTTGGCAGAAAATAGAGAACAAGAGTTTCTTGAGTTATTTAAATATGACCCAGAAAAGCACAAAAACTCTCCGGTATTAGGAATTACAGGAACCGGTGGAGCTGGTAAAAGTTCTATGGTAGATGAGTTAGTTAGACGATTTTTAATTGATTTCCCAGAGAAAAATGTTGCTTTAGTTTCCGTGGACCCTTCGAAAAGAAAAACTGGAGGAGCTTTATTAGGAGATAGAATACGTATGAATTCTATAGATAATCCTAGAGTTTATATGCGTTCTTTGGCTACTAGACAATCCAATTTAGCCCTATCTCGTTATGTGGAAGAAACCCTTCAGGTTTTACAAGCGGCTCAATATGATTTAATTATTTTAGAGACTTCAGGAATTGGTCAAAGTGATACAGAGATTTTGGAACACTCCGATGTTTCTCTTTATATTATGACACCTGAATTTGGTGCAGCTACGCAATTAGAGAAAATAGATATGCTTGATTTTGCAGATATTGTTGCTATTAATAAATTCGATAAACGCGGGGCTCTAGACGCCATACGCGATGTAAAAAAGCAATACCAACGCAATCATAATCTTTGGGATCAAAATCCTGATACTATGCCTGTGTTTGGAACAATAGCTTCTCAATTTAATGATCCTGGAACAAATAAGTTGTACAAAGCCATTATGGACAAGGTTCTAGAGAAAACTAAAGCAGATTTAAAATCAAGTTTTGAAATTACTGCTCAAATGAGTGAAAAGGTATATGTTATACCACCTAGTAGAACTAGATATTTATCAGAGATTTCAGAAAATAATCGCCATTATGACCAAAAAGTTGTTTCTCAAAGCGAAGTAGCACAAAAACTATATGGTATTTATAAAGCAATTGAAGCAGTCTGTGGTAAAACTCCTACTATTGACAAAGCAGGAATAATAGAGTCAAGTGTTGTTAGTGACAAGCAAGAAGATCTTGTTTTGATAGGTTTACTTTTGAAGGAATTTGATAAAGTAAAAATGAATTTAGACCCATATAATTGGTCTGCTATTCTACAATGGCCTGAAAAAGTAGCTAAGTATAAAGATCCTGTTTACAGCTTTCAAGTAAGAGATAAAACCATTAATATTCAGACGCATTCTAAGAGCTTATCCCATTTAAATATTCCAAAGATTGCTTTGCCTAAATACAAAGCATGGGGAGATATTTTAGCATGGATCTTACAAGAAAACGTTCCTGGAGAGTTTCCTTTTACTGCCGGATTATATCCATTTAAAAGAGAAGGAGAAGATCCGACTCGTATGTTCGCTGGAGAAGGTGGGCCTGAGCGTACTAATAGAAGATTTCACTATGTGTCTCTAGGAATGCCAGCTAAGCGATTATCTACTGCATTTGATTCTGTAACACTATATGGGAATGATCCTGGTAGCCGACCTGATATTTACGGAAAGATTGGTAACGCTGGTGTTTCTATTTGTTGTTTAGATGACGCTAAGAAATTATATTCTGGGTTTAATTTAGCCCATGCAATGACTTCTGTTTCCATGACTATTAACGGGCCAGCACCAATGTTGCTAGGATTCTTTATGAACGCTGCCATTGATCAGCAATGTGAGTTATATATCAAAGAACATGGCCTAGAGGCTGAGGTAGAGCAAAAGATTCAGAAAATATACAAAGATAAAAACCTTCCAAGACCAGTATATAATGGAGAGTTGCCACAAGGTAATGATGGTTTAGGTCTTATGCTTTTAGGTGTGACCGGAGATCAGGTTTTACCACAACAGGTGTATGATAAAATTAAGAAAGAGACTCTTTCTCAAGTTAGAGGAACCGTACAGGCAGATATTTTAAAAGAAGATCAAGCCCAGAATACTTGTATTTTCTCTACAGAGTTTGCACTTCGTTTAATGGGAGATGTACAAGAGTATTTTATCCAAAATAATGTACGTAACTTCTATTCTGTTTCTATCTCTGGATATCATATTGCAGAGGCAGGAGCCAATCCAATTACCCAATTAGCTTTCACTTTAGCTAATGGATTTACTTATGTAGAATACTATTTAAGTAGAGGAATGGATATTAATGATTTTGGACCTAACTTATCCTTCTTCTTTAGTAACGGTATTGATCCAGAATATGCGGTGATCGGTAGAGTAGCTAGAAGAATCTGGGCAAAAGCTTTAAAATTAAAATACGGAGCAAACGAGCGTGCTCAAATGCTTAAGTATCATATCCAAACATCGGGAAGATCTTTGCATGCTCAGGAAATTGACTTTAATGATATCCGTACTACTTTACAAGCCTTGTATGCAATTTATGATAATTGTAATTCACTACATACAAATGCTTACGATGAGGCTATTACCACGCCAACAGAAGAATCTGTACGTCGTGCAATGGCCATTCAGTTGATTATCAATAAGGAGTTAGGTTTAGCTAAAAATGAGAACCCAATACAAGGATCTTTTATTATTGAAGAATTAACCGAATTAGTGGAAGAAGCTGTATTACAAGAGTTTGATCGTATTACAGAGAGAGGTGGAGTTTTAGGAGCAATGGAGACTATGTATCAACGCTCTAAAATTCAAGAGGAATCCCTGTACTATGAAACTTTAAAACACAACGGAGACTTTCCAATTATTGGAGTAAATACCTTCTTGAGTTCAAAAGGATCTCCAACTGTAGTGCCAGCCGAAGTAATTCGTGCAACAGAGCAAGAGAAACAGTTCCAAATATTAACTAAAGAGAACTTAAACAAAGCTAATGCTGATGAGGTAGAAAGACAGTTAAAGGAAATTCAAAGTATTGCTATCGAAAATAAAAATATTTTTGAAGCTTTAATGCAGGCTACTAAAGTTTGTTCTTTAGGACAAATCACCGAAGCTTTATTTGAAGTAGGTGGACAGTATAGAAGAAATATGTAATATATTCTTACTATTAGATAGATTTAAGCCCATAAATAAAAGATAATTTTACTTATGGGCTTTTTTTTCAATTTTAGTCAATAATTAGATGTTAAATTTTCAATTCTTTAGCAAATATTTTATTTAAATATCTCTCTTTAATATAGATTTAATGTTAATTAACGGGGAGTTGTACTAAATATCTGCTATAAGAAGACTTATGGGCTAGTTTGTTTAAAAAGTTATGTATATTGTCCAGCTGTTTGTTTGTGCCTTTATTGGTATAACAAAATTGTTAATATTAAAAAACTAACCCAAACCAAAACTATAATTGAAATAACTATTAACCGAGTTGTTTCTAAAAGAGACGGCCTATTTGTCTCTTTTGAAGAATTAAAAGCCAATAGTAATACTGTTGGCTTTTTTTTATGTCTTTTTCTTTATAAAGTATCTAAACACAATAAGTCTATTATTAGTTGATTTTGTTTTGGCTTTATGGTAGGTTATCCAGGTGATTTAATATTTAATAACTTCATAAAGTGATTCTTAGATATAAGTTGCTTTAATTGATATTTTAAGTTGTTTGGTGATATTTATTAACTTATTTAAGTATTGGTCTTTGGATTTAACAATATTTCGGAAAAGATGTATTTTTTTTAATGTGTTAATTAGGTTAAATTTTGTAATTTAGAGCCAGAAAAAATAATTATTATGGCAAGTTCAGTTATTGAAAACATTAGAAGGAATGTGAATCATTGGTATCTACCAATCTTAGTTGGTTTATTCTTCATCGTAGCAGGTATTTACATTTTTATGACCCCTGTGGCATCTTATTTATCCTTAGCAATTCTTTTTAGTATCCTATTTTTATGTTCTGGAGCTCTAGAGATCTTTTTTGCATTTGCCAATCAGGCACAATTAAGAGGATGGGGATGGATGCTAGGAGCCGGGATCGTTGACTTTGTAATTGGATGTTACTTAATTAGCTCACCTCCTTTAGCAGCAGAGGTACTACCTTTGTTTGTAGGTATTGTTTTGATGTTTAGATCTTTTAGAGGTTTAGGTATGGCTTTTGATATGAAAGCAATGCATACAAAAGGATGGGGTAGTTTGGTGTTTTTAGCGATCTTAGGATTAGTATTCTCTTTCTTTATGATCTCTAATTTACAGTTTGGTGCCTTTACGGTAGTGTATTGGACAAGTCTTACTTTTGTTTTATTAGGTGTTTTAAGTATATACTTTGGTTTAGCTCTTAGAGTACTTAAAAGAAAAGGTGGACAGATCAGTCAAGATTTAGTAGATAAATACGAAGCTATTCAGCAGCAGATCAAAAAAGAATTAGAATAAGTTAGTGATAAAACTTAATTTTATCTTAAAGCATTGCTCAGAGGTGAAAAAAACACTATTTTTCAACTTTAAAAAATAACGCTATGAAAAAAATATTAGGAATTACATTGTTTATGGCCGCAGCTGCCATATTTGGTTCTTGTGATAAAACAGAGGATTATATTGATTTTAAATCAGAGATTCAAGTTCGTGAAATTCGCGGAGTAAAATTTGATTCAGCTTCAGGTGTGGTTACTTCAACTCTTGGATATACCCACCCATTTGATATCTATCAAGGTGAATCTGTATTTGTATACTTTTTAGAAGGTACACAAAACGGAGCTAACGGTGTACAAACACCAGTATGGGCACCATTACCGGTAAATTATTATATAGATGTAGTTAATAATGGGGTTCAAAGTAGAGCAGGACTTGAATATAGTTTTGCCTTTGGTGCAAGTGAAGTATTTTTAACAGCTCGTAGTTTTGAAGGATTGAATCTTTTTAGAAATGTTAGACAAGATGATGGATCTAATATTAGTTATACAGATGGTTTGACTTTTAGAGTGGTTTATATCCCAGCAAATGATCCAAGACCATTTTCAGCGGCAAGTATGTCTTCTGTTGAAAAATCTTCGCTTTCTTCTTCTGAAGAATCTTCGATTCCTTCTTATGAAGAATTATCAAAAAAATATAATTTGGATAATGTGAAAGTACAATACATGAGTCCAAGCCAAGACAAGTAAAGAATAAAAAAAACCAGTAGAAATACTGGTTTTTTTGTTTTGTATAATGTTGTAAGTGAAAAAGTTTACTTTCTACTTATTTTAACGAGGGGTTAAAATATAGGGGGTAAACTTTTTTTTGTGCCATTTTTTTTGAAAAAAATGGCTATAAAAACAAATTTTATTTTTTTTGTATAAAAAAACAGGGGGTGTGTTGTAGTTTTTTACTTTTTCATTACATTTGTATGGTCAAAAAGAGGGGAACCTTTCAAAAAAAACTAAATTTATGTCAACATTTCGTTTTCGAGCAATTGAGAAAGCAGCTTCAAGAGAAGTTGTACAAGTAGAGGAACTGGGTAGAAAATCATTAATTTTTGGAGACCATGTTTTTAATGATAAGGCCATGCGCCAATTTCTTACACCAGAGGCCTATCAAGCAGTTAAAAATGCACAGTTAGGAATTAAAATCGACAGAAAGCTTGCCGATTATATTGCTCTAGGTATGAAGGAATGGGCCATGAGTAAAGGGGTTACCCACTATACGCACTGGTTTCAGCCATTAACAGGTATTACAGCAGAGAAACACGATGCTTTCTTTGAAACACAGTTTGATGGTGATCCTGTAGAGAAGTTCAATGGTAGTCAACTTGTCCAACAAGAGCCTGATGCATCTAGTTTTCCTAGTGGTGGAATACGAAATACATTTGAAGCAAGAGGGTATACTGCTTGGGATCCTACCTCTCCAGCTTTCATCTTTGGTAGTACTTTGTGTATACCAACGGTATTTATCTCCTATACAGGTGAAGCTTTAGATAATAAAACCCCACTTATTAAAGCTATAACGGCTGTAGATGACGCAGCAACAGAAGTAGCTAAGTATTTTGATAAAAATGTAAAGAAAGTAACTACTACTTTAGGTTGGGAACAGGAATATTTTTTAGTAGATACAGCCTTAGCAGCTTCTCGTCCAGATCTTCTAATTACAGGAAGAACTCTTTTAGGACATACCGCAGCTAAAGGACAACAGTTGGATGATCACTATTTTGGATCAATTCCTACTCGTGTTTTAAATTATATGCATGATTTAGAAAACCACTGTATTTTATTGGGAATTCCTGTGAAAACTAGACATAATGAAGCTGCACCAAATCAATTTGAATTAGCCCCTATCTTTGAAGAGACTAATTTAGCGGTAGATCATAATTCTTTATTAATGGATGTTATGAAAAAAGTGGCTGAAAAACATTCTTTTAAAGTATTGTTCCATGAAAAACCTTTTAAAGGGGTGAATGGTTCTGGAAAACATAATAACTGGTCTTTAGCCACAGATACAGGAATTAATTTACTAAGTCCAAGTAAGACACCAAAGAGCAACTTGCAGTTCTTGACTTTCTTTATTAACACAATCAAGGCAGTCAATGATAATGAAGAGTTATTGCGTTCTTATATTGCATCGGCTAGTAACGATCACCGCCTAGGTGCTAATGAAGCTCCTCCAGCTATTATGTCTGTATTTATTGGTAGACAACTTACCAAGGTTTTAATGGAGCTTAAAGATGTAACTGACGGAAAACTATCTCCAGAGGAAAAGACAGATTTAAAACTAAATGTGGTAGGGAAAATTCCTGATTTACTTTTAGATAATACTGATCGTAACCGTACATCTCCTTTTGCGTTTACGGGAAATAAGTTTGAGTTTAGAGCAGTGGGATCTACCCAGAACTGTGCTGGGCCAATGACGGCATTAAACACAATTGTTGCAAAGCAGTTAAGAGACTTTAAAAAACAAGTAGATACTTTAATGCAAAAAGATGAGCTTAAAAGAGATGAGGCTATATTCAATGTTTTAAGAGAGTATATCAAAGACAGCGAGCGTATTTTATTTGAAGGAGATGGATATAGTCAAGAATGGGCTGATGAAGCAAATAGACGTGGATTGAGCAATAATAAAGCTACACCAGAGGCTTTAAAAGTTAGAGTAAGTAAGAGTTCTCTAGATATATTTGAGCAAATGGGAGTTATGAGTAACATTGAAATGGAATCTCGTTATGAAATTGAGCTAGAAGAGTATGTGAAAAAGCTGCAAATCGAGGCTAGAGTTCTTGGCGATATAGCTAGAAATCACGTAATTCCAACAGCCATTAAGTACCAAAATATTGTAATTGAAAACGTAAAAGGACTTAAAGAAATTTTCAAAGGGAAAGAGTTTGAAAATATTGCAGAAGAGCAGTTGCAAATCATCAAACAAATTTCAGAACATATTGCCCAAATTAATCATAATGTTACTGGAATGATCAATCAAAGAAAGAAGTCTAATCACTTGACAAATATGTATGATCAAGCATATAGTTATTGTTATGATGTTAAGCCTTATTTCGATGTAATTCGCTACCATAGTGATAAATTAGAACTATTGGTGGATAATGAACTTTGGACATTAACAAAGTATAGAGAATTACTTTTTATTAATTAGGATACACACTATCACTATAACAACACACACTTTATTTAAAAAGGGGGACTATGCAGATAGTCCTCTTTTTGTTTATAAAAAAGCTATACTAATTATACTTTCGCAATTGATCACCCATCAAGGATTTAGCCAGTTTTAGAATTCATAAGTCTTGTTTAGAGATCTTAATCAATTGTAATTGACCAAGATTACTTGGTTTTAGTGTAATATATTACCTATATCGGTAATAATAGATACCCAGAATGGTAGAGGGGATAATAGCAGTTAATTATAAATATAGTGTAATGCTTAACAATGCTAAAAAATAAAAGTTAGATAAAATATCTTAATAAAAAAAGGCTGAGACATTTTTAAAATGCCCAGCCTTTTCTAATATTTACTACCTATACTAGTTTAGTTTTTAGTAAAACGCAGTACTACCATATTATCTTGATTTAATAAAATAAGCTCTTGATTTTCAACTTTATAGTGAGTAGTAGAATTTAAGTTTTCTGTAAATAAATTCTCTTGCACCCCATCACAGAACTTTCTTGTCATTGCTAATCTATCAAAAGCAATTTGTGAGTCTTTTACTTGAAATTCACCATTAAAGGTATTACATCCGGTATTTCCGTTTATACTGTTCTCTTGGAAGTTAAGGGTAGGAAGTCCCATTGGGAATCTATCTGCAACACTTAACAAGCTTCTATCTAAAGGCTGGATAAAAGATAATTTCCATTTCGTACCATCAAGGTTTACCACTTGAGCTACTTCTGGTTGTTTTTCAAAAGTCATCACTTTAGTATCTCCAGAGTACAACACTAATTTTTGATCTTCAATTTTAAAGTCAGTAACTTGGTTTAACGCTTTTTTGAAAGTATAATCAGCAACCCCATTACACGCCATCATTGTTGAGGCTAAATTTTCTCCTATTTTAAGGCCGTTTGTACCACTAACTTGGTAGGATCCAAATATACCATTGCAACCATCATTTCCATTTAAAGTTCTTTCTTGGGTGTTAAAGTTAAGACTAGGGGTCTTGCCAGGGAATAACTCATGTAAAGACTTTTCTTCACTATAGGTATGGCTTAAAGAATGTAGTGTCCAGTTACCTTCTAAGTGTTTGTCATTAGATACTTCTTGGGTTTGTTCTTCCATAGTAACAGGAGTTTTTGCAGTTTTACAGCCTATTGCTGATAGCGATAAAAGAGCTGTAAGTAAGATTAGATTTTTTCTCATTTTATTTTTTTTTGTTAAATCAAATATACGCAAAATATATGGCATAAATCTACCTATGTGAGCCCAACAAAGTATATATACCTTGTTTTTAGTTAAATGTCCATGGGTAAACTATTGTGTTAGTAATACTAAGAGTGGGGGTTATGTAAAATAGTAAAAAAGTTTTAATATGTTTAACTATATTTTAAGTGGTTAAATATATGATAAGTAGAGGAATTTAGGTTGTTGATAGTATTGGGAATTAATTCTGTCTTTTGACTAAATATATGTTAAATAAGGTGGTTAATTTTAATATAAAGTGTAATATTATTAAAAATTTGTATGTTGGTGTTGCTGAAATGTTTTTTATTTCATTTTGGTTAATGCAAATCACTAGTATGAGTGCTTTAAAAACTCATTTAATAGTAAAGTTCCGATGTTATATTACAAGAAAATTATTTTAAAGTAATAAAAAATTTCAAGAATGTTAGAAGCTTCCAAAATTTTATATAAGATAAAAAAGATAATGGGTCTTAAAACGAGTTTAGAATTAGCTAAATTGCTAAATGTTAAGCCAAATACTCTTTCGTCTTGGAAAAAACGCAATAGCCTACAATTTGAAACTATTATAGAACTCTGCGTTAAACACAATATAGATTTAAATGAGTTGTTTGCCGATAGTGTTAGTAAAAAAAATGCTATTTCGAACTCTCAAACTAGAGTTAAAATGATTGAGATAGGTCAATACTTGGAGTATTTTCTTAATCCGAAGCAAGTTTTGCAGAATACCAAAAGTGGAGTTTTTCCAACCACCGAACCACTTGATATAGCTTTTCAAGTAGCCTCGCAAAGCATGTCTCCTGCCATACCTTTGTCTTGTTATGTGTTGACAAAAAAGGTGGAAGTTTCTCAGGTAACACCTCAGAGCATTTATGTGTATAGTGTTCAAGATAAAGGACTTTTTTTATGCCGTTTACAAAAGGTAAGTTCGTCTAATACATTGTTGTTTGTAAGTGATAACCCTAATGTAATTAATATGGAAATAGAGCCTTGTTCAATTAAAGAGATATTTGAGGTGCGTGCTTTATTTTATCCAAATTTGGATCACTTAGGTAATTTGGTAGATTAATTGGGCTGGCTAGTAGAAATAGTATTAAGTTTTGTATTTTTGAGCTATTCTATATTTTTTATAATAAGTACATGCAGTGGATTAAGGAAGATACTTGGGCAGGTATTCTACATACCCAAAAAGATCAAAAGTATTTTAGGGAATTACAGGATTTTGTAGATCTGCAATATCAAACAAAAATAGTATACCCCAAGCAAGAGGATATTTTTAATGCTTTAGAATTAACACCATTTGATAAGGTTAAGGTTGTTATTTTAGGGCAAGATCCTTACCATGGAGAGTTTCAAGCCAATGGCTTGAGTTTTTCGGTAAACAAAGGGGTTAAAGTGCCACCATCTTTAGTAAATATTTTCAAGGAGATGGACAGTGATATTGGAGTGCGAAATTTGTTAAACGGGGATTTAAGTCCTTGGGCAAAACAGGGGGTTTTATTGTTAAATGCTACTTTAACAGTTGAGCAGAAAAGTCCTGGATCTCATCAGAACAGGGGCTGGGAAACCTTTACTGACTACATTATTGAAGAGTTGTCTGCTAAAACAGAGGGACTAGTTTTTGTTTTATGGGGAAGTTATGCCCAGAAAAAAGGAAAGAATATAAATAGTCAAAAGCATTTAGTTATTAAAAGCGCTCATCCTTCTCCCTTGTCTGTTTATAGAGGCTTTTATGGAAGTAAGCCATTTTCGCAAATAAATTCTTATTTGAGTTCTCAAGGAAAAAAAATTATTGATTGGAAATTATAACCACTACAAGTGTTTTTGATAAGAGTGTACTAGGAAAGTTAATTTTTGAATTATTTTTAATAAAATAAAAAAAGACGCTTTAAAGAAGTATCTTTCTATTGAAAAGAAAGGTAATAAAACAGTACATTAAATATTATAATAACGAGCGAATCCGCATTAATTGAAATGGAATGAGCCCGGTAGAATACCGAGCTCATTATATTAAACAGATTGCATAACTTCGTCCAACTTTTTGGGGTCAGTCCATGGATTAATCCATAAGGTGTTTTTTATTATATGCAAGAAACAAATTACATGTTTCTTCTTTTCATTTCTTTTGTAATTAAATCTAATTCTCTGTTAGTTTGTCCCTCTACAGATGTGTTTTCTTGGGCTCTACGAATTAAATATGGAATAACTTCTTTTACTGGACCAAAAGGAAGGTATTTTGCAACATTGTAATTTAACTTAGCTAAGTTAAAACTCATATTGTCACTCATTCCATATAGTTGTCCGAAGAATAATCTTTTGTCTTGATGAGCAATATTTTTCTCCTGCATTAATTCCATAATCAAGTATGCGCTATCTTCATTGTGAGTTCCAGCAAATAATGCCATTGTGTCGATGTTGTCAATCATAAAACGAACCCCTTGATTATAGTTAAGATCCGTAGCAGCTTTGTCTACACAAATTGGAGATTTGTAGCCTTTCTCATCAGCTCTTTCTCTTTCTATTTCCATATATGCACCACGTACCACTTTCATACCTACATGGAAACCTTCTTGCTTTGCAGTTTTGTGTAAGTCTTTTAGCCACTCTAAACGATCCCAGCGGTAAAATTGTGCTGTATTGTAAATAAGTGCTTTTTCTTTATTGTATTTACGCATCATATCAAGACAAATCTCATCTGCTGCATCTTGCATCCAGCTGTGCTCTGCATCAATTAATAGAAGAACATCGTTATCAAAAGCATACTTACACGCCATATTAAAACGGTATAAAATACGTTCCCATTCGGCTTGTTCTGTTGCAGTAAACTCTTTGCCTTCTCCCTTTTTTACAAACATGTCAAAACGTCCAAAACCTGTTGGTTTGAAAACAGCAAAAGGAATTGCATCTGGGCGTTCTTGTGCAAATTTGATTGTCTTTAAAGTCATGTTTAAAGCTGCATCAAATTGCTCTTCTGTTTCCTTTCCTTCTACAGAGTAATCTAAAACAGAAGCGACTTTACCCTTAGCGTACATTTTATCTACTACAGATAAACAATCCTCTTCGCTTATTCCTCCACAAAAATGGTCGAAAACAGTTGCACGAATTAAACCAGTTACTGGTAAGTTAGTCTTGATAGCAAAGTTAGCTAACGAAGACCCTATCTTAACTAAAGTAGGTTTACTAATCATTTTGAAAAGAAAATGCGCTCTCCTTAATTCCTTATTGTTCTTTAAGGCGAATGCTACCTCGGTGTTGTTGAATAATTTTTCCATTATTATAACTAAAATCAGTGTGCAAATATAGATACTCTTTTCATAATAATTAAAAACTTTTGTGTTTAATATTAAAAAATCTAACTAAAAAGTGATATGCTCATAAATAAAGAAACAAAGCATTAGATAGTTCGTAAAAAAGCTGCTTAAAAACTAAAATATTTGCATTATAATGTTTAAATAAAGTTGTTTTTAAATTTTTTTTCAATAATATATTTTTTATTTATAATAATACTGCATAATTTTAGAATATAATTGTATAAAATTTATTTAAAATAGAGGATGTAATTAATAAAACAAGTGTGGGAAATATTTGAAATTTAGGTGTATTTTTAAATAATTATAAGTTACTTTGTTAGTAGAGAAACAATCACATAAAATGGAGATAATAAAAGCGGATAACTACGATATACTAATAGGGATGCAAGGCTATGATAAGCTAGGCGAATATATAAACCAGAGAAAATATTCTAAACTATTTATTCTATGTGATAATAATACCAATGAATATTGTATGGCTCATTTCTTAGCCAATTTGCCAGTTCAGGTTGGTTTCGAGATTATAGAAATTGAATCAGGAGAACAAAACAAAGTATTGGAAATCGCCCAAGGAGTTATTCAAAGTATGTTAGAATTAGGTGGGGATCGAAAAAGTGCTATGATTACTTTAGGTGGAGGTGTAATTACTGATCTAGGTGGATTTGTAGCTTCTATTTATATGAGAGGCATAGACTGTTTTAATGTACCAACGACACTTCTTTCGATGGTTGATGCCTCGGTTGGAGGTAAGACAGGAGTAGATTGTGATGGGATTAAAAACTGTATAGGAACTTTTTCTAACCCTAAGATGGTGGTTGTTGATGTTACTTACTTAGAGACTCTAGCTTCGGATCAATTCAAAAGTGGTTATGCAGAGATGCTCAAACATGGCTTAATTGTAGATCCAGAATATTATCACTTTTTAAAAGATATTTCGCAGATTGACTTAGATCATTTACCTTTCTTAATATACAGAAGTATTCAAATAAAGGCAGAGGTGGTGAAAGAAGATCCTTTAGAAGATAACCTTAGGAAAATTTTGAATTTTGGCCATACTATTGGCCATGCTATCGAAAGTTATTTTTTGTCTAATGAACAAAAAACCACCCTATTACATGGTCAGGCTATTGCAA
Source organism: uncultured Flavobacterium sp. (assembly GCA_947632215.1). Classification (GTDB taxonomy): domain Bacteria; phylum Bacteroidota; class Bacteroidia; order Flavobacteriales; family Flavobacteriaceae; genus Flavobacterium. The sequence continues at coordinate 27,438 of CANROJ010000013.1, forward strand.
TAGGAATGATTATTGAGGCTTATATGTCTTGTGAGATATTAGATTTACCACATAATCAATACCTAGATATTAAAAAACATATAGAGAATATTTTTGGTAAAGTAGAAATTAGTCTTCAAGACCAGGAACAAATTTTACATTGGTTGAAATTCGATAAGAAAAACACCTATGGACAAATTAAATGTGTTTTATTAAAGCAAATTGGAGTTGCTTCTTATGATATAGAGGTGCAAAAAGACCTGATTACCAAAGGCTTTGAAGCCTATAGAGAACAACTTTTAAAATAATAGACATTTTATTTTTTCATTTGTTTATTTTATTACATTTGCCACGTGAAAAAGGACGTTATATATATTGAATTTTGCCAGAGTAAAACAATGGCATTAGAGCCTTTTGTTAGGAAGCAAAAAGCTGATTTTGTATATACTATTATTAAATATTTTAAGCAGGCATTGAACTCATTTCGTTTTCAACATCGGCTTTCTATTATGTTTGCTAATATTAGAGTTTGAAAAATGGTATTTTTAAAACCTTTTCAAATTTATATTTATTAACTATTTTTAAAATTGATATTTCAGATGAACACTAAATATGTCGATTTAATAAATCAAACTTTTTATTTTCCTCAAGAAGAATTTAAATTAAATAAGGATAATTTAACTTTTCATAATATTGACCTTATGGGGTTAGTAGAAAAATACGGTACTCCTTTAAAGTTTACTTATTTACCAAAGATTTCCGAGAACATCGACCAGGCAAAAGAGATGTTTCGTAAAGCGATGGAGAAAAATAAATATAAAGCAAATTACTATTACTGTTATTGTACTAAGAGTTCTCATTTTTCCTATGTGTTGGACGAGGCTTTTAAAAACGATATACACGTAGAGACGTCTTCTGCTTTTGATGTAAACATTGTAGAGAAATTATTAGAATCTGGAAAGATAAACAAAGATACCTTTGTAATCTGTAATGGATTCAAACGAGCTGCATACATCGATAATATTGCTCGTTTAATTAATGAGAAGCACGACAATACAGTACCTATTATTGACAATTACGAAGAGCTGGATCTTCTTCAGGAGCAAATCCAGAAGAAATTTAAAATTGGGATTAGAATTGCATCAGAGGAAGAGCCTAAATTTGAGTTTTATACATCGAGATTGGGAATAGGGTACAAGAATATAGTTCCTTTTTATAAGAAGCAAATAGCAGATAATCCAAAAGTGGAACTTAAGATGCTACACTTCTTTATCAATACTGGTATTAGAGATACTTCTTACTATTGGAATGAACTTTTAAAGTGTTTAAAAGTATATATAGCCCTTAAGAAAGAGTGTCCTACTTTAGATAGTTTAAATATTGGAGGAGGATTTCCTATTAAAAATTCTTTAGCTTTTGAATTTGATTACCAATATATGATTGATGAGATCATAAATCAAATTAAAATCGCATGTGAAGATGCTGGAGTAGATGTGCCAAATATATTTACCGAATTCGGTTCTTATACCGTTGGAGAGAGTGGTGGTGCTATTTATGAGATTTTATATCAAAAACAGCAAAATGATAGAGAGAAGTGGAATATGATAGACTCTTCTTTTATCACTACTTTGCCAGATTCATGGGCTATTAATAAGAAATTTATTATGCTACCTGTTAATAGATGGAATGACACCTATGAGCGCATACTTTTAGGAGGTTTAACTTGTGATAGTGATGATTACTATAACTCAGAACAAAACTTGAATGCCATTTATTTACCTAAGTATAATAAAGAAAAGCCGTTATATATCGGATTCTTTAATACGGGTGCTTACCAAGATACCATTGGAGGTTTCGGTGGAATTCACCACTGTTTAATACCACAGCCTAAACATATCTTAATTGATAAGGATCAAAATGGTATTTTAGCTACAGAGCTTTTCTCTGAACAGCAAACAGCTGAAGAGGTTTTGGAAATTTTAGGTTACAACAGAACTGATAAAGAATCAGAAAAAAAATAAATAAGTAAGCAAAAAAGATCGCAAGATCATTTTATTAATATATTAAATTGAATTTGAAATGAGTAAAGGACCAATTAGTCAGTTTTTAGAGCATCATTACAGACACTTTAACGCAGCAGCTTTAGTTGATGCAGCTAAAGGTTATGAGGCACATTTAGAAGATGGTGGGAAAATGTTAATTTCTATGGGGGGTGCTATGAGTACAGCTGAATTAGGAATTTCTTTAGCCGAAATGATCCGTCAAGATAAAGTACATTTTATTTCTTGTACAGGTGCTAACTTAGAGGAAGATGTAATGAACTTAGTTGCTCATTCTCATTATAAAAGAGTTCCTAACTACCGCGATTTAACTCCAGAGCAAGAGCGTGAGTTATTAGATAATCACTACAATAGAGTTACTGATACTTGTATTCCAGAGGAAGAAGCTTTCCGTCGTTTACAAAAACACTTAGAAGATGTTTGGCATGCGGCTGAGGCAAAAGGAGAGCGTTACTTTCCACATGAATTTTTATACCAAGTAGTTAATTCAGGTGTTTTAGAGCAGTACTATGAAATAGACCCAAAAGATTCTTGGATTGTTGCAGCTGCAGAGAAAAATTTACCAATAGTATGTCCAGGATGGGAAGATTCTACTTGTGGAAACATCTTTACTTCTAACGTTATTAAAGGTAAATTAAATGTTCATACAGTTAAATCTGGTATCGAATACATGATTTTCTTAACAGAATGGTATCGTCAAAATTCAGCTGGTAAAGGAGTAGGTTTCTTCCAAATTGCTGGTGGTATTTCTGGAGACTTCCCAATTTGTGTGGTTCCAATGATGTATCAAGATTTAGAATGGACTGATGTTCCTTTCTGGGCTTATTTCTGTCAAATCTCTGACTCAACTACCTCTTATGGTTCTTATTCAGGAGCAGTTCCAAATGAAAAAATCACATGGGGTAAGTTAGATGTTGACACTCCTAAATTTGTAATTGAATCTGATGCAACTATCGTGGCACCATTGGTGTTTGCGTATGTTCTTGGTAACTAATACAAAGAGAAAAAAAGTGAAATTAGTGTTTAATTTTATTTGATTATTCCTAATTTGCTATTAAATTTGAAAAGAAATAAAGCAATATAAGAGAATGAAAAGAGTAATTGTTGATTACGCAAAATTAACGAACGAAATTTTAGCACTTTTAGTGGATAGATTTCCTGATGGTTATGATGATTCTGATATTATTAGATTTAAAAACCAAAAAAACGAAACTATAGAAGCTGTAGAAGTTCGTACAGAGGATACTATCTACCTTGTGAAAGTAAGTACTAAATTAGCCGACCGTATCGAGAATTTTGATGAGGAAGAAGAAGATTATGCCGACACAGCCGATGATTCTTTAGATGCATTAAAAGATCTGGAAATTGCCGACGATGAAGATTAATATAATCTCTATATAGAAAACCACTCTTTTTAGAGTGGTTTTTTATTAATCTTAAATAAGGATAGCCAATTCTAGTTTAATTTTCAATATATTTGCCAACGTTTAAAAAGACTCAAAATAATTAAAAAATATGAAAGCAGGTATTGTAGGATTACCCAATGTAGGTAAGTCAACCTTATTTAATTGTTTATCTAATGCAAAGGCCCAAAGTGCAAACTTTCCTTTCTGTACTATTGAGCCCAATATTGGTGTGGTAAATGTACCAGATCCAAGATTGTTAAAATTAGAGGAGCTAGTTAATCCAGAGCGCGTTTTACCAGCTACAGTAGATATTGTAGATATCGCTGGATTAGTAAAAGGAGCAAGTAAAGGAGAAGGATTAGGTAATCAGTTTTTAGGAAATATCCGCGAATGTAATGCAATTATTCATGTGCTACGTTGTTTTGATAATGACAATATCGTACACGTGGATGGTAACGTTAATCCAATTAGAGATAAAGAAACCATCGATATTGAATTACAGCTAAAAGATCTTGATACAGTTGAGAAACGATTAGAGAAAGTAAAAAAAGCAGCAAAAACTGGTAACAAAGAGGCTCAAGTGGAGGCTACTCTTTTAGAGCGCATAAGAGAGACTCTTTTACAAGGTAAATCAGCACGTGTGGTTGAAGCCCAGAATCAAGATGAGGCTGAATTATTGGAAGATTTTCAATTAATTACTGCTAAACCTGTTTTGTATGTTTGTAATGTGGATGAGTCTGCGGCTGTTAATGGAAATGCTTATGTAGAACAAGTTCGTGAATTAGTAAAAGATGAACATGCCGAGGTTATTGTTTTAGCCGTTGGTACCGAAGCAGATATTACAGAATTAGAAAGCTACGAGGAGCGTCAAATGTTTTTAGAAGATATAGGTTTAAGCGAGCCAGGAGTTTCTAAATTGATTCGCTCTGCTTATACGTTACTAAATCTACAAACTTATTTTACTGCAGGGGTAAAAGAGGTAAGAGCTTGGACTATTAAAGTTGGAGATACTGCGCCTCAAGCAGCTGGTGTGATTCACTCTGATTTTGAGAAGGGATTCATTAGAGCTGAAGTTATTGCTTACCAGGATTTTGTAGATTTTGGATCAGAAGCTAAAGTTAAAGAAGCTGGAAAACTTAGAGTAGAAGGTAAAGAATATATTGTGAAAGACGGAGATGTAATGCACTTCCGCTTTAACGTTTAGTAATACTTTATTACAAAAAATTGCAAACTCCTTAATAATAGTTTATATTATTAAGGAGTTTTTTTGATTCATGAAGGCTGAGTTGTTTTGCTAAAGTTAAAAGTATAGATTCAAAACTATGGGAAATAATCGTTTTGGTACTAGGGCTTAATTAAAAACAAAATTGTACTTTAGTCTAGCAAAACTGTTAATTTTAGTTTTAGAATTAAAACGACTTTTTAAAATAGATAATGATATGATAGATAAGCCTTTATTGATTAAGATTTTTTTACTTATAAAACAGTCGGTAATGGATTTTTTTAGCGATAAAGCTATGCAATTTAGTGCTGCACTGTCGTATTACACTATATTTGCCTTTCCTCCATTAATTATCTTAATTATCACAACCAGTAGTGTGTTTTTTGAACAAGCTCAAGTTGCAGACTTTTTCTATGGACAGTTAAGTGAGTTAGTTGGAGCCAATACAGCCGTAGAATTAAGAGCGGTAATGGACAATGTAACTCTTACCCGCTCGGGATTATTGCCAACAATAATCAGTATAGGAATGCTTCTTTTTAGCGCCTCGGGGGTTTTTGCAGAAATACAAAGTTCTATTAATTTTATTTGGGGCTTTGAAGCTGCACCAAATAAGAGTATCATCCAATTTATACGCAATAGAGTGGTGTCTTTTTCTATGATTGTCTCTGTTGGATTTCTTTTGTTGGTGAGTTTACTTATAAATTCGTTAGTTAGTTTACTGTATGGTTATTTGACCTCTCTTATGAGTCACGATATGGTTTTTTTATTAAGCCTGCTCAATAATATTGTAGTGTTTTTAGTTATCACCTTTCTATTTACACTGATATTTAAGGCCTTGCCAAATGGTAGAATTGGCTGGAAAGAAACTCTAGTGGGAGCTAGTTTTACTTCCGTTTTATTTATGATTGGAAAGTTTGCTATTGGTTTTTATTTAGGTAGTACCGCAACCTCTTCTTTATACGGAGCCGCGGGAAGCTTAATTGTATTGCTTATATGGGTATATTATTCGGCAATGATTCTGTATTTTGGAGCAGAATTCACTAAGAATTACTCACTTTTATTCGGTCATAAAATACTACCTGGGGCTGATTCTGTTGAAATTCACAAGAATGATATTAAAAATTAAGGGATTTGCAAACTTTTAATTTTTATTGATAACTCCAAGACTTTAACTATTTTTATTTTAGGCTAAATAATAGTAATTTAGCGCAAATTCCTTACTTTTTTATGCAAGATCAAAATCAATATACTGAAGATAATATTCGTTCACTGGATTGGAAAGAACACATTCGTATGCGTCCTGGGATGTATATCGGAAAGCTAGGTGATGGTTCATCTCCAGATGATGGTATTTATATTTTATTAAAAGAGGTCATCGACAATAGTATTGACGAGTTTGTTATGGGCACGGGTAAGACTATTGAAGTTTCCTTAAAAGACAAAGTAGTAAGTGTTAGAGACTTTGGTAGAGGAATCCCCTTGGGTAAAGTAGTAGATGTTGTATCTAAGATGAATACCGGAGGTAAGTATGATTCAAGAGCATTTAAAAAGTCGGTGGGATTAAACGGGGTGGGTACCAAGGCGGTAAACGCTCTTAGTTCTTTCTTTAAGGTGGAGTCTATTCGCGATGGTGAAATTAAATTAGCAGAATTCTCTGCAGGTAATTTAATCCAGGAACAACCCGTGGAGCAAACCACTAAAAGAAAAGGTACAAAAGTTTCTTTTATTGCAGATGAAACTATTTTTAAAAACTATAAGTATCGAAAGGAATATATTGAGCGTATGCTCAAAAACTACTGTTATTTAAATAAAGGATTAACCATTTATTTTAATGGAGAAAAATTCTATTCCGATAATGGTTTACAAGATCTTTTAAGTGAAAATATTGATCCACAAGATCAAGTATATCCAATTATCCATTTAATAGGAGAGGATATTGAAGTGGCTATGACTCATAGTAAGACTCAATATTCAGAGGAGTATTACTCTTTTGTCAACGGACAAAATACAACCCAAGGTGGTACCCATTTAGCAGCCTTTAGAGAGGGAATAGTTCGTACCTTAAAAGAGTTTTATAACAAGAATTTTGATGCCTCTGATGTACGCAAGAGTATTGTAGCGGCAATTTCAATAAAAGTAGAAGAACCAGTTTTTGAATCCCAAACAAAAACTAAGTTAGGATCTACCGATATGGGACCTAATATGCCTACGGTGAGAACCTATATCAATGATTTTATTAAAACCCAATTAGATAACTACCTGCACAAGAATCCAGATATCGCTGATATTTTGCTTAAGAAAATATTACAAGCAGAAAAAGAGCGAAAAGAGCTCTCAGGGATTCGTAAGTTAGCAAAGGAAAGAGCAAAAAAGGCAAGTTTACACAATCGTAAGTTAAGAGATTGTAGAGTACATTTTACCGATATTAAGAACCCTCGTTATTTAGAGAGTACTTTGTTTATCACCGAGGGAGATTCTGCTTCGGGTAGTATTACAAAAAGTCGAGATGTAAATACTCAGGCTGTATTCTCTTTAAGAGGTAAGCCTTTGAATTCCTTCGGAATGACTAAGAAGATTGTATACGAGAATGAAGAATTTAATTTATTGCAAGCAGCCTTAAATATAGAAGATGACTTTGAACACTTAAGATATAATAATATTGTCATTGCAACCGATGCCGATGTGGATGGAATGCACATTCGCCTTTTATTAATTACTTTCTTCTTGCAATTTTTTCCTGAATTAATTAAAGAAGGACATTTATATATTTTACAAACTCCTTTGTTTAGAGTTAGAAATAAAAAACAAACGATTTATTGTTATAGCGATCAAGAAAGAGTCGATGCCATTGAGAAATTAAAACCCAAGCCAGAGATCACTCGATTTAAAGGTCTAGGAGAAATTTCTCCCGATGAGTTTAAGTATTTCATTGGAGAAGACATTCGTTTGGACCCGGTAATGTTAGATAAAAGCATGTCAATCGAGAAAATGTTGGAATTTTATATGGGTAAAAATACCCCTGATAGACAGGAATTTATCATTGATAATTTGAAAGTTGAACTTGATGTTGTAGAACAATAGATTATGAGCCACCAAGATAATTTAGATCCCAATTTAGACCAAAATAAAAAACAAGATTTACAGGAGTTTGCTTCTGAAGAATTAGAAACTCAATCCCAAGAGACTATTACTAAGGTTACCGGAATGTACAAAGACTGGTTCTTAGACTATGCTTCTTATGTAATCTTAGAGCGTGCCGTACCGGCAATAGAAGATGGTTTTAAACCAGTGCAACGTCGTATTATGCATTCCATGCGTGAGCTAGATGATGGTAGATACAATAAAGTAGCTAACATTGTTGGACATACTATGCAGTATCACCCTCATGGGGATGCTAGTATTGGGGATGCTATGGTGCAGATTGGTCAAAAAGAGCTTTTGATTGATATGCAAGGGAACTGGGGAAATATTCTAACAGGAGATGGAGCAGCTGCATCACGTTATATAGAGGCTAGATTAAGTAAGTTTGCTTTGGAGGTGCTGTATTCACCAAAAATTACCAATTGGCAATCCTCTTATGATGGTCGTAGAAATGAGCCTATCAACTTACCTGTGAAATTCCCGTTGCTATTGGCTCAAGGTGGTGAAGGAATTGCAGTGGGATTATCAACAAAAGTTCTACCACACAATTTCAATGAGTTAATAGATGCTTCTATTAAAATTTTAAAAGGAAAACCTTTTACTATCTATCCGGATTTTCCAACGGCGGGAATTGCTGATATCTCTAATTATAACGATGGGGCACGAGGTGGTAGAGTTAGAGTAAGAGCGCGTATTGCGCCTTTGGATAAGAATACTTTAGTAATTACAGAAATTCCTTTTTCAACCACAACAACATCTTTGATCGATAGTATATTAAAGGCTAACGACAAGGGGAAGATAAAGATTAGAAAAATAGAGGATAATACCGCAGCAGAGGTGGAAATTTTAATTCATCTTCCAAGTGGAACCTCGCCAGATAAAACCATTGATGCGCTGTATGCCTTTACCGCATGTGAAACATCTATTGCACCTTTAGGGTGCGTAATTCAAGACAATAAGCCCTTGTTTACAGGGGTAAGTCATATGCTTAAAACCTCTACAGATAGGACGGTTAATCTTCTTCGCAGAGAATTGGAAATTGAACTTTTTGAATTGGAAGAAAAATGGCATTTCTTAACTCTAGAGCGTATTTTTATTGAAAATAGAATCTATCGTTTGATGGAGGAAGAAGAAACCTGGCAAGGGGTTTTAGAAGCTATTGCAAGGGGATTAGCTCCTTTAATTAAGAATCTAAAACGCGAGGTTACCCAAGAGGATATCGTGCGTTTAACCGAGATTAGAATTAAGCGTATCTCTAGATTTGATATTGATAAAGCCATTGAGAATATTGAGTCTTTAGAAGATGATATTGAACAAGTAAAACACCATTTAGCTAACTTAATTGAATTTGCAATTAATTATTTTGTTTCTCTTAAACAAAAATATGGTAAAGGTAAACAAAGGCTTACAGAGTTAAAGAGCTTTGATACTATTGAAGCTACAAAAGTAGTACTTAGAAATGCAAAGCTATATGTAAATAGAGAAGAGGGATTCTTTGGTACAGGATTACGCCGCGATGAATACGTTTGCGATTGTTCAGATATTGATGATATTATTGTTTTTCTAAGAGATGGTTCTGTTGTAGTGTCAAAAGTAGAGGACAAGAAATTTGTAGGAAAAGATATTATTTATATTGGTATCTGGGATAAGAATGATAATCGAACCATCTATAACTTAATTTACCGCGATGGAAAAAGCGGTTCAAGTTTTATTAAACGCTTTAATGTAAAGGGTGTCACTAGAGACAAGGTCTATTCTCTTTCACAAGGAAAACCAGGTTCTCAAGTGTTATATTTTTCAGCAAATCCAAATGGAGAGGCTGAGATTATTACTATTATACTAAGACAGCTTTCTAATGTTAAGAAGTTGAAATTCGACGTTGACTTTGCTCAATTATTAATTAAAGGTAGGGCTGCTAAAGGAAATTTGGTAACCAAATATGCCATTAAAAAAATTGAATTAAAAGAGAAGGGTATTTCAACTTTACGTCCTAGAAAAATTTGGTTTGATACTACGGTTAGTAAATTAAATGTCGACGGTAGAGGAGATTTATTAGGTGAGTTTAAGCCAGAGGATCGTCTTTTGGTTATTAGTCAAAGTGGTAAGCTTAAAACTCTTATTCCTGAGTTGACAACTCATTTTGATCAAGATATGATTGTTTTAGAAAAGTTCATTGCAAATAAACCTATTTCGACGGTTTACTTCGATGGTGAAAAACAAAAATATTACATCAAACGCTTTTTAGTGGAGAACGAAAATAAAGAAGAAATCTTTATTAGCGAGCATGAAAAATCCCAGCTTGAAATTGTTTGTACAGATTATAGACCTCAGATAGAGGTAATTTTCTCTAAAGTTAAGGGAGTGCAAAAAGAACCTTTACATGTTAATTTAGAGGAATTTATTACTGTCAGAGGAATTAAAGCCTTAGGTAATCAGTTAACTAGCGATAAAATTAAACAGATTAATATTTTAGAGCCATTACCTTACCAAGAACCAGAAACTGAGCTAGATCAGAACGATCAAAATATTAGTTTGTCAGAAGTTACTGATCAGCCAGATGTAGCCATTGATGGAGATGGACAAGCCTCTTTACTACTTTAATGAAACATATTACATGAAAAAGCGCATTTCGAGATCTTTGTTTTTTATAGCAATAAGTTCTGTATTTTGTTGGCAATCTATGGCTCAAACCGGACCAGATGCTTTATTTGAGCCTGATTATTATGGTAATCGTTTAGCCAAGCGCTGGGAATTGGATAGTAAAGAACAGCAGAATACATTTACCATCACCCCATACAAGCCTATATATATTTTACCAGGCAGATGGAGTAGTGCTGTAAATAACAAGCCAACTAGTCTAAGTCCTAACAACAATAGTGAAAGCTCTTTTGGTTACCAACCATGGGAGATAAAATTTCAATTGAGTTTTAAGACCAAAGTTGCTCAGGGATTGCTTTTTGGTAAAGGAGATATTTGGCTTGCTTTTACACAAACAGCTAATTGGCAGGCTTATAACGAAAAAATATCTAGGCCCTTTAGAGAATTAAATTATGAGCCAGAAATAATATTTAATTATCCTTTGGATTTAAATATTGGTGAATTTAAGTTCGCAATGGCTGGAGTTGGTTTTAATCACCAAAGTAATGGAAAGAGCTTACCTGAATCTCGTAGTTGGAATAGAGTGATTTTCCATTTAGGGATGGAGTATAAAAATTGGGCTTTTACCGCTAGACCTTGGTTTCGATTAAAAGAAAAAAATAAGGATGACGATAATCCAAAAATATCCGACTATGTGGGAAGAGCAGAATTCTTGGCGGTGTACGAGACTCAGGGAAATATACTTAGTTTAATGGTTAGAAGTAATTTAAGACTTAATGACCATTATAAAGGTTATGTAGAATTCACTTGGGCTTATCCTATAAAGGATAACTTAAAGCTTTATTTTACTGCAAGTAACGGTTATGGAGATACAATGCTTGACTACAATTGGAATCAAACTAATTTAGGGATAGGAATATCTTTGATAGAGTGGTAGTGTAGCGCAGTTAAAGATAAAAAAACGCTTGTTTAGTTGTAAGAAAAAAATACCTTAGGGAGTTAGATACTTTCTTTGCCTTACTCTAATCAAGCGTTTTATATTTATAGATTACTCTATTTTTGATGTTTTTCTCTACTTTGTTTTTTAGAGGCTTCTCTTAAAGAATAAGCTAAATATACGATAAATATTAGAAATCCAACAAATGAAAGCCAATTAGCTTGTAAAGACCACATATCAGAGGTGTCATAGTTGAAGATACCATAAATTAAAGCTGTAAGTACAATGTAAGTGATTACTTTTTGAAATTTCATGGGTGTAATTTTAAATAGTCATGGAAAAGAGTTGTTCTTTAGGTTTGTTTTGCTGCATTCTCCAATCAAAAGCCATACAAATATTACGTATAAATGGCCTTCCTTTTTTAGAAACTTTCAACAAAGATCCTTCTAATGTTACAAGTTGGTCCTCAAAAAGCTCACACAGAAGTTGTATAATTTTTTCTATGTCTTGCTTGCTAAAACCTTCTTGTAAATCTGTTTGTAAGTTACACATTAAATTTAATATAGCTTTGCGAATTACTAAGTCTTGTTGTGTTAAAATATGTCCTTTTACTACAGGTAGAGTATCTTGGTCTAATAATTTGTAATATTCTTTGAGGTCTTTAGTGTTTTGAGCAAATCCAAACCAGCTATCACTAATGGCTGAAACTCCTAAACCAATCATTAATTGTGTTGGATTTAGGGTGTATCCCATAAAGTTGCGATGTAGTTTCTCTTGGGTTAGTGCCTTGTATAGGCTGTCTTTTTTTAATGCAAAGTGATCCATTCCTATTTCCATATACCCTTTTTGGATTAAGAGCTTTTTACCTAGTTCGTACAACTCTTGTTTTTGTTGACCTTGCGGTAAATCCTTTTCGTCAAATCCCCTTTGTCCATTTCCCTTTATCCATGGTACATGTGCATAGGAGTATAAGGCTAAACGATCTGGATACAGGCTGTGTGTTTTTTCTATAGTGTCAATGATATGTTCTTTTTTTTGAAAAGGTAATCCATATATAAGATCATGAGAGATAGAGTTGTAGCCTAGTTCTCTAGCCCAAAGTGTTACTTTGGCTACTTGATGAAAGCTTTGGTGTCTGTTGATTGCCTTTTGAATCTCAGGGTTGTAATCTTGTACCCCGAAACTTACTCGTCTAAAGCCTACCTTGTATAGCTTTTCTAAGTGTTCTTTAGTAGTATTACTAGGATGTCCTTCGAAACTAAATTCGTGGTCTTGGGCTACATCTGCTTTGTCAAGTATAGCTTTGATTAATTTCACTAGGTTATCCGCGCTAAAAAAAGTGGGGGTACCACCACCAAGATGAATTTCTCTTATTAAGGGACGCTCGGCAAGTAAGGCTACATATAGTTGCCATTCTTTCAAAAGAGCCTCTATATAGGGGATTTCTTTATCGTGCTGTTTAGTTATATACTTGTGACAACCACAAAACGTACAAAGACTTTGGCAAAAAGGTAGATGAATATACAAACTAATGCCTTGGCTAGAATTACTTTGATCAAAACTTTGTTGGCAAGTAGTAATCCATTTAGAACCACTAAAGGTGTTCATATCCCAATAAGGTACAGTTGGATAGCTAGTATAACGAGGGCCAGGAATGTTATATTTTTGTATTAAAGACATATACTTTCATTATATTTGTATCAAAAATAGAGCAATAACAACTAAGTTAAAATGATAAATGTCATCTGATTGGCAAAAAGGGATATGAAAAACAAAGTAAAGCAATTGTTAGTACTTCTATTATTAACAAATTTTAACTTATCTAATGCTTTGGGGCAATCCAGAGAAAATACACATTTGTTAGACAAGGCTGCTTTTGAACAAAGTATTGAAAAGCCAAATGTGCAATTAGTAGATGTTAGAAGCCAAAAGGAGTTTGAACAAGCAACTATAGAAGGGGCAATTAATATAGATTTTTTACAAAAGGATTTTGTGGAAAATGCTAGTGTTTTAGATAAAGAACAACCTGTGTATATATTTTGTAGAAGTGGAAAACGAAGTCAAATGGCTAGAGAAAAATTGCTGCAAAATGGTTTTAGCCAAGTATTTGAATTAGATGCAGGCTATTTAAGTTGGGAGTCTGAGTAAAATATTTGTTTAAAAATAATGTGAAAATTGGCGTTTTTATCATTATTTTAAGACTCATTGAGTTGTTGAAAACAAATAATTTAGTATTTTTGAAAAAAACAAATGATATGGATACAGCATCTTTTACTGGGTTTATAAAAACTTTATGTATAATTGTTTTGGTGTACTATGCTTTTAAGTTCGCTATGCGTTACCTTTTGCCTATTCTTTTAATCAAAGTAGTAAAAAAGGCAGGAGCAAACTTCCAACAACAGCAACAACAATATTATAATCAAAATAATTCTTACTCTTCTAATACTTCTACTAGTGAAAACACCTCTAAACAAACCAACGAGGTACCAAAATCAACTAAGATAGTAGGTGAGTATATCGAATTTGAAGAAATTGATAGTAAATAGCAATAGTATATTAGATAAAACAAACAAGGGATCTGCTTTTTAAAAGCAGATCCCTTGTTTGTTTTTATAATTAGCACTATTGGATAGTGCAGCACAGGATACCAAGTCAAACTAAGGTTTTTAACTGAAATAATTGATTTTGTCATTACGCTCTTGGTTTTAATTACTTATTTTAGCCTATTATAAAATTTAATGCTAAGAATTTAATGAGTAATTATAAGAAGTATTTACCACACCTGTTGGTTTTAGTTGGTTTTATCCTTGTTTCTTTGGTGTACTTTTCACCAGTTTTACAAGGTCGAGTTATTTTCCAGAGTGACATTGCCCAGTATACTGGGATGGCAAAAGAACAAATTGACTTTAGGCAAGACGCTCAAGAGGAACCCTATTGGACTAATAGTGCTTTTGGAGGAATGCCAACTTATCAATTAGGGGCTAAGTACCCTTATAATTTTATAAAAGACATTGATAGTGCTCTTCGTTTTTTACCTAGACCAGCGGATTATCTTTTCTTATATTTTTTAGGCTTTTATGTTCTATTAATTAGCCTTCGACTTGGAGCTCTTCGATCCTTTATAGGAGCATTAGCATTTGGTTTTTCTACCTATTTAATTATTATATTAGGGGTAGGTCATAATGCCAAAGCACACGCCATTGCTTATATGCCTATGGTTTTAGCAGGTGTTCTCTTAGTATGGCGAAAGCGATATGTTCCAGGAGCAATATTGACCGTTTTTGCAAGTGCATTAGAAATAAGTGCTAATCACTTTCAAATGACTTATTATTTATTGCTACTCCTACTTGTGGTGTGTATAATTTATACTGTATCTTATATACGTAACAAACAGTATAATTCATTGGCTAAGATTTATGGTATTTTAGTTGTAAGTGCAATCTTAAGTATTGGAGCAAATGCTACTAATTTACTAGCTACAGCAGAGTATACACAGTTTTCTACGCGTGCCAAAAGTGATTTAACTCAGGTAGATACTCAAAATGCTTCTTCTGGTTCTTCCTTAAGTTATGATTATATTACAGAGTATAGTTATGGTTTATTTGAAAGTTTAAACCTTATTGTACCAAGATTAACTGGAGGGGCAAATAACGAAAGCTTATCGAGTGATTCAAATGTTGGAGTTTTCTTAAGTGCTTTAGGAGCAAGTAAACAAGAAGTAGCTGGTTTTGTTGAAAATGTACCTACCTACTGGGCAGACCAGCCCATTGTGGCTGCTCCTGCATACGTTGGAGTTGTAGTGGCATTTTTATTTGTTTTGGGATGTTTTGTTGAGAAAAGAAAGATCAAATATGTATTTATTATTGGAGCACTACTTTCCTTGTTATTGTCTTGGGGAAAGAACTTTTCTATACTAACAGACTTCTTTATTCATTGGGTACCTTTATATAATAAGTTTAGAGCGGTTTCTTCTATCCAAGTTATTTTAGAGGTGTGTTTACCTGCTTTGGCTATTTTAGGATTGTATAGCTTTTCTAAAACACCTGCAGCTAAACAAATAAAATCTTTGTTATATACCGCCTATATATTCATTGGTATATTTATAATATTGTTCGTTTGTCAATCTACTTTATCTTTTACCGGATTAAATGATGGTTACTACACCCAAGCGTATGGTGAAATGGGACCAGGCTTAGTAAGGGCAATTACCCAAGATAGAAAACAAATCTATCAAGACGATTTATTTAGAAGTGTCTTTCTTGTGGCTCTTTGTTTTGGAGTTTTATTTGCTCAAACTAAAAGTAAACTAAAGCAGAACACTGCATTGATTGCCTTGGGGGTTCTGATGGTTATGGATTTAGTGTTAGTAGATAAAAGATATGTTAACCAAGATAATTTCGTAAGCAAATCTCAAATGACTACTCCTTTTGCTATGAGTCAAGCAGATAAAGCTATCTTAGAGGATCCAGATATTTTTAGAGTATATGAAATAGATGCGGGGTTAAATAGTGCTAGAAGTAGTTTTTTCCACCAATCAATTAATGGCTATCACGCCGCCAAGCCAAGACGTATCCAAGAACTATATGATCATCAATTATTGCAAAATAATATAGAAGTTCTAAATATGTTTAATATTAAGTACTTTTTAGCTAGTGGAGAAGACAGAAATCTAGTTGCTATGAAAAATGATAGAGCAAATGGAAACGCGTGGTTTGTATCCCAGGTACAAAGGGTTGCTAATGCCGATCAGCAGCTCTTAAGTTTAAGTAACCAGGATACTAAAACACAAGCTACCCTTGATGAGTCTGTATTTACAAATATAGCTTTAGAATCTAACTATAAGGTAGATTCCTTACAAAGTCGAATTGTTTTAGAACACTACGCACCCAATCGCTTAGTTTACAAAAGTAGTAATCCGTATGATGGTATTGGAGTTTTCTCCGAGATGTATTATCCAAAAGGATGGAAGGCTACCATTGATGGTCAGCCGGTGGAGATCTTTAGTGTTAATTATGTGCTTCGTGCTTTAGAAATACCTGAAGGAGACCACGAAATAATATTTTATTTTGACCCTAGTGTAATTAAAACAGGTAGCTACATCTCCTTGATTAGTTTTATATTAATTCTCGCCGGTAGTATTGGAGCTGTAATTTATCAAAGAAGAAGAAAAGAAAAAACAAATAATTAAATGAAACAAAAAGTTTTAATTATTTCCTACTACTGGCCTCCTGCCGGAGGACCAGGAGTACAAAGATGGTTGAAGTTTGTCAAGTATTTGCCAGATTTCAACTACCATCCTGTGGTGTATATTCCCAGTAATGCTACTTATCCTTTAGTGGATAATACTTTACAAGATGAACTAAAAACAGAACATACCATTTTAAAGAATAAAATTAAAGAACCCTATAAATTAGCCAGCTTTTTTTGGCCTAATAAAAGTGGGAGTTTAAGCGCAGGTATGATACCTAACCAGCGCAAACAAACAAAAACGGATAAGTTTCTATTGGGAGTTAGAGGAAATTTATTTATTCCCGATGCTAGAGTAGGGTGGGTGAATTCTTCTGTGCGATTTTTAAAAAAATACCTCAAAGACAACCCAGAGATAACAAAAGTAATTACTACTGGTCCCCCTCATAGTATGCATTTAATTGGCATGGCTCTTCAAAGAGAAGTAGGGGTAAAATGGATTGCTGATTTTAGAGATCCTTGGACAACAATAGGCTATCATAAAGATTTAAAACTTTTTAGTTATGCTAAATCTAAACACCTTAAATTAGAAAATAAGGTATTAAACAGGGCTGATCATATTTTGGTAACAAGTCAGGGTACTAAAGAGGAATTCGCTTTAAAAACACCTAAGCCTATCACTGTGATCACCAATGGATATGATACTTTAAATGTGGGTAAAATTCCTTTGGATCAGAAATTCTCCCTGGCACATGTGGGCTCGTTTTTAGCTAATCGAAATCCAAGGGTTTTATGGAAAGCTTTGGCAGAATTACGAAAGGAGAATCAGGAATTTAAGCAATGTTTTGAGCTTAAGTTAATAGGTAAAATTAGTCAAGATATTTTAGATGCCATTGAGGAGTTTTCCTTGCTAGAATGTACCAATAACTTGGGGTATTTGAGTCATTTACAGGCTTATGCTCAAATGAAGGCATCTCAAGTGTTATTGTTGGTAGAGATAGATTCGGAGAACACTAAATCAATTATTCCGGGTAAAATATTTGAATACATGGCTAGTGAACGCCCAATATTGGCAATAGGACCGGAGCAGTCAGATTTTTTTGAAATTTTAAGATCTACCAATACAGGTAGGATAGCCACCTATAGTGAGAAACAAGAGATTAAAGATATTATCCTAGATTACTTTACTCAGTACCAAAACAACTCTCTTAAGGTACACGCTATGGGTTTGCAATATTTTAGCCGTAAGAAGCTTACAGAGCGTTTAAGTAAAGTTTTAAATGACTTATGAAAACAAAAAAAGGACACTAAGTCCTTTTTTTGTTTTATAGAAGAAAATCTAAAAGTGTTTTTATAATTTTTCTTTAAGGTATTTACCCGTTAAAGAAGCTTTGTTTTTTACCACTTGTTCTGGAGTACCAAAGGCAACTAATTCTCCACCATTTTCTCCTCCCTCTTTACCTATATCGATAATATAGTCGGCACACTTAATAAGGTCTAAGTTGTGTTCAATAACTACAATTGAATGACCTTTATCAATAAGGGCATTAAAAGACTTTAATAATTTACTAATATCATGAAAATGCAGCCCTGTGGTTGGTTCATCGAAAACAAATAGCATTTTTTCTCTGGTAGTTCCAGCAAGTAGGAAGGATGCTAATTTTATTCTCTGAGCCTCCCCACCACTTAAGGTAGAGGAAGACTGACCTAGTTGTACATACCCCAGTCCTACATCTTGTAAAGCTTTAAGTTTTTGGGCAATTTTTTGCTGTTCATGCTTTTCAAAGAATTCTACTCCTTGATCAATTGTCATGGTAAGAGTATCATCGATGTTTTTGTCGTGAAACTTAACTTCAAGTATTTCTTTCTTAAAGCGTTTACCTGTACAAGTCTCACAAGGTAAATGAACATCTGCCATGAATTGCATTTCTACCGTTACACTTCCTTCACCTTTACAAGTTTCACATCTACCTCCATCTACGTTAAAAGAGAAGTGCTTTGGTTGGTAATTACGAAGCTTAGATAGTTGTTGCTTAGAGTATAAGTCTCTAATATCATCGTAGGCTTTAATATAGGTTACTGGATTACTTCTAGAGCTTCTTCCTATAGGATTTTGATCTACGTATTCTACTTGTTTGATAGTAGAGAAATCTCCCTGGATATCAGTGAATTGCCCTGGTTTTTCACCACTTGCATTTAATCTTTTTTGTAAAGCAGGTACTAGTATTCTTTTCACTAGAGTACTTTTTCCACTCCCTGAAACACCTGTAATGACTGTTAAGCATTCCAAAGGGAATGTTACATCTATATTTTTTAAGTTATTCTCTCTAGCACCGATAATTTGAATACTGTGAGAGTATTTACGACGATGCTTTGGAACCTCAATGCTTTTTTTACCATTCAAATACTGAGCAGTCAAAGAATCTGATTTTAAAATTTCTTCGTAGCTTCCTTGTGCTACTAACTCACCTCCGTGTGTTCCTGCTAATGGTCCAATATCGATGATTTGATCTGCTTGAGTCATGATATCCTGATCATGTTCTACAACAATAACAGTATTTCCTAAAGCTTTTAACTGCTTTAAAACCTGGATTAATCTCTCACTATCCTTTGGGTGTAGTCCGATACTAGGTTCGTCTAAAATATACATAGAACCAACTAAGCTACTACCTAAAGAGGTAGCCAAGTTTATTCGTTGAGATTCTCCACCACTTAAGGTAGAGGAGTTACGATTAATGGATAAATAATCTAAGCCTACATTGGTTAAGAATTCTAAACGACTATTAATTTCAACCAATAAGCGCTTTGCAATTTGTTGTTCATGGCTTTGTAAGACTAAGTGAGCAAAAAATTTCTTTAAATCCTTGATCGGTAAGTCTACTAATTCACTAATAGTTTTACCTCCTACTTGTACATAATTGGCCTCTGGACGAAGTCTTTTTCCCTTACAAGTAGGACACTTTGTTTTACCTCTGTATCTTGATAGAAGTACTCTGTTTTGTATTTTGTAATTTTTTTGTTCTAATTCTTGGAAAAACTCATTTAATCCAGTAAAATAACTATTACCTTCCCATAAAAGATCCATCTGTTCTTTGGTTAATTCAAAGATTGGCTTGTGAATAGGAAAGTCAAATTTATAAGCATTGTTTACTAGTAAATCTCTATAATAACTCATAGACTCACCTCTCCAAGGAAAAATACCATTCTCATAAACAGACAACCCAGTATTGGGTATAACAAGTTCTTGATCTATACCAATAATACTTCCAAAACCATTACAACTTGGACAAGCTCCATAGGGGTTGTTAAAACTAAATAAATGTACATTAGGCTCTAAGAAACTAATACCATCTAGTTCAAAAGAATTGCTGAAGTGATAAGTTTTATTGTCTTGTAAATTTTGAACTATACATTGTCCTTTTGCTTCAAAAAAAGCAATTTGAATACTATCTGCTAATCGCTCAAAGAATTCTTTATCCTCTTTGATCACTAAACGATCAACGATTAAAAATACTTCTTGAGTTGGGATTTTTTGGATTTGTTCACTGCTGATATTTTCTAGAAATTGATCTAAACGCTCCGTTTTACCCTCGACTAAGATTCTAGCAAAACCTTGTTGAAGAAAAATAGCTAATTGCTCATGTAAGAGTCTGTCATTTTGTAATGAAATTGGAGCTAGTAAAAGCCATTTTGATCCTTCTTGTTGCTCTTTTATGAAATCTATCACATCACTGACAGTATCTTTTTTAACTATCTTCCCACTAATAGGAGAATAGGTTTGACCAACACGAGCATAGAGTAGTTTTATATAATCGTAGATTTCTGTAGAAGTACCAACAGTACTTCTAGCATTTGTAGTATTTACCTTTTGCTCTATGGCAATTGCAGGGGCAATACCCTTGATGTATTCTACTTTTGGTTTATCAATACGACCTAAGAATTGTCTAGCATAAGCAGATAAACTTTCCACATATCTTCTTTGACCTTCCGCATACAAAGTATCAAAGGCTAAGCTAGATTTTCCTGAGCCAGATAATCCAGTGATTACAATTAATTGA
Source organism: uncultured Flavobacterium sp. (assembly GCA_947632215.1). Lineage (GTDB taxonomy): Bacteria > Bacteroidota > Bacteroidia > Flavobacteriales > Flavobacteriaceae > Flavobacterium. The sequence continues at coordinate 48,026 of CANROJ010000013.1, forward strand.
TTTCTAGGGATTACAACATCTAAATTTTTTAAATTATGTAAATATGCTCCTTTAATAATAATGTTTTTCTTGGGATCTATTTTGGATAAATCTATTTTGCTCATAACAATGAAAAAGTTGAATAAACAAAGATAAGGTTTTCTTTTGTGTTTTATAGTCTTATTAAGGACAAGAGTCATTGAAAACAACTTAAAAAAAACAAGCATTATTCTAAGATAAATACCTTTAATAACACCCATGGCAATAGGTAACTATAAAGAAGTCAACTAATTTGGAAAAATAATTTATAAAAAAAACTTTCATTATGAAAGTTTTTTAATCTCTAATGTTTAAATAATCTAATTTTTTACAGCAAAACGCAAATATTGTCTCATATTGTCATATTAACTAAAGATAATGTAAATCTAATTTTATTTTCTTTTATTTAATTTAACAAAAATTGTATATATTTGATCTGTTAACCAAATAAAACAATCGCCTATATAACAAAACTATTTTTAATAAAATGCTTCTTAAAAAAAATAGTTATGGGATACAGTGAGACTCCAGACGCTAGGCTAATTAGTTTGTATATAGCTGGTAGTGAGATTGCCTTAGAGGTCTTAATAAAAAGACATCAGGCTAAGATATATGGTTTTATCTTTTCAAAAGTTTCGGATGCTGACCTAGCAGATGATATTTTTCAAGATACTTTCATTAAAGTTATTCATACCTTAAAGGGAGGTAAGTATAATGAAGAAGGAAAATTTCTACCTTGGGTAATGCGTATTGCTCATAATTTAGTAATGGACTTTTACAGGAAACAAAAGCGCACTCAGGTTATTAATGATTCCGAGGACAAGCCTTTATTTGCCTTTTTAAGTGATGCAGGAGATTCCATAGAGAAATTAATGATCAATGAACAGATTGAGAAGGACTTGAAGTTTTTAATTCAAGAGCTACCAAATGATCAGAAACAGGTGGTTCTAATGCGCATTTATCAGGATCTAAGCTTTAAAGAAATTGCAGAACAAACAGATGTTAGTATAAACACTGCTCTTGGTAGAATGCGATATGCTTTATTGAATTTGAGAAAATTGATTCAAGATAAAAACATAATATTGACTGAATAATAAAAGGATGAATGTAGCGTTGTAATTTTGTATAGTATAAATCATCCCCTATGAAAAACATTTACAAACTTACAACAGAATCTCCCTTTTTACCCAAAAAGGAAACGGTTGAAAATTTACTTATGTACTCCAGGAGTCTTACTCTTATGGAACTCAATAAGCAAAACTTATCTAGACAGTGTTTAGCAAACAAGAATTAGTTAATAAAAAAGCTTTAAAAATTTCTTCAGAGCTTTTTTTATCTATTATTTTTGTTTTTTACTTCTTTGCTTTTTTGCTTCTTGTTTTTTGTAATAGTCTTGAATTACACTCTTTCTACCTATTACACTTGTAATAATGTCTAGTTCAAGATCCCAAGCTCTAGCAGGACTATATTGTCTGCCATACCAAACCAT
>CANROJ010000014.1 GCA_947632215.1 uncultured Flavobacterium sp.
TACTTCTATTTGTATAGGAACGTCTGCCTGTAATGCGGATGCAAAAGTAGTATCTTTTTATTCTCCTACAAACTTTACTGAATGTTTTTTATGCTTTATTTTTAATGAAAAACTTAAAAGACTAAACCTCAACAAAGTACATAATTAAAAGATTTGTTTTTAGAATCAACTTCCCAATTTATTAAACTAAAAAACCCCAAAACAGGTATGAACACTCAACTGTTTTGGGGTTTAAACATAATTAGAACTTCTCCTTTATGTTTAATATAATATATTATTTCCTAAACTTAGAATTTCTCAACAAAATCTTGAAGTTTCGCTCCAAAAGAACTTTGAGCCTTAGCAACAATGCTATCTACAGCATCAATAGTAAGTATAGGCTTCAGCTTAGCTTCTGTACGTAACCAATCCAAATACTCTTTATTGAACTCCGTTGCATCATACTCTGCTTCATCCTCTAAAATTTCTCTATCTGGAAAACTAAATTCATCTTCAAATATAATAGGCTCCACATCATAAGCCGCAATTTGCAATAACTCACTCAGATTACTAGCAACAAGAAATATCCCTCCTTCATCACCAAAAACAACTATTGGTGCCTCTTCCAATTTTCCATCTACAGCTTCTTTGATCCAAAAAGCATAAACACTTCCATTGCTATCAGCCTCTGCAAAGGGAATAAAAGCATCAACAAACTCTTGCTCGTTTGAAAAATCCGCAATTAATCCAGGATCCTCATTAATTAAAAAAATAGCATTGGAATAATAGGAAGGAATGTTTTCAGATAATTGAAAGTCTAATAAACTTTTTAAATCTTTAGGTAGAGCATTTCCTCTAAATAATGCAGTAAATTCTTCTTTTACCATTGTGTTGTCCATTTTAGCCAAACTACAGGCTTTATAATTTTTAAATTTAACAAATCGAGATCGTACTATAATAAGTATAAACTTATTAGCTATTTCCACATTAAAGGTATAATAAAAAGACTAATAATAAACATCTTCTTATACATACAATTGTATTTTACTTTACTGAGTACTAAAATAGAATACAATATTAATAAAAAAATATAGATTTAAAAAAACTATCATTTGTTTTTATTTCCTTTGTCTGTAAATAAAGTAATGTCACCCATAGATTAACAATCAACCCATTACATCTTAAACATCTCGAATAAATGGCAAAAACCAATCATCTTCATCTAGCTTGTGCATTAATTACTAATGAATATAACGAAATGCTAATTGTGAAAAAACAAAATACAGAGGTTTTTATTATGCCTGGAGGCAAAATTGAACACGGTGAAACTCCTGAACAAGCGCTGCAAAGAGAACTATTAGAAGAAATTAAAACATCAATTAACCTACAACAAATGACACTATTAGGGCACCACACTACCATAGCGTCAAATGAAAAAAACACTCAAGTAACTGCAAGAATTTTTCATATTAAACTGGCTAAAACACAGATAAAGGTCGCTAATGAAATACAAGAAGCTTTTTGGATGAATTATCAAGATTACACCAAATACACTCTTGCTAACCTATTAAAAGAATTCTCTCTGCCAATATGGCTAAAAATGCAAGTATAAAAAAAGCCTCTATGTTAGAGGCCTTTTTAAATTCTTAGGATTGTTTTTTCACAAATTTTGTCAAGATAACAATTGTCTGTCCGTCAACCTTACCTTCTATTTGTTCTATATTATCATGTACGAGTCTAATATTACGAACTGCCGTACCAATTTTTGCATTTAAAGAAGATCCCTTTACATCTAAATCTTTAATTAAAGTAACAGTATCACCAGTAACTAAAATATTTCCATTACAATCTTTGTGCAATTCTACAGAGCCATCACCAGTGTGATCTCCACTTAATTTTGCAAACTCTAATAATTGATCATCTAAATATAACATATCTAAACTATCGGCTGCCCAACTTTCGTGTCTAAAGCGATTTAACATTCTCCAAGCTACAACTTGAACTGCAGGAAACTCACTCCACATAGATGTTGTTAAACACTGCCAGTGATCACTATCGAGTTCTTGTCTTTTCTCAATTTGAGCTAAACATACTTCACAGGCCAAAATTTCCCTATCTGCATCATTTGAGGCCGCAGGTGGTACTTCATAAACTTTTAACTGTTCTACAGCATCACATAACTCACACCTGTTCGCGCTTCTTGCTTTTAATTCTGCTTCGGTCTTCATAATTTCAATTAAATAGATAATAATAGTGTAAATATAAACTTAAATAATCGATTCCTAAAAAAATATGCCTTTATACACCTACAAAGCTTCATTACAGGACTATAGCTAAATTACTAAAAAGTCTTATTAAATAGGAATTAAAAAAAGGTATGAAACATTATGTTCCATACCTTTTTTAATTGCATTAAGCTTTAACAGATTATTACAAATTAATATAATATTTTTAAATTAACAAAATATAATTGCACTTGCTTACTCACTATTCAATAATGAACACTTATTTAATAGTTATAATAACCATATACTCTATTTTTAAACAAATAAAGGTATTTACCCTATGAAATTATAAAATACCCTATTCAATCCGCTTCAGTATTACTAGTTAATTACTAAAAACGCCATAAAATATACTTAGTCAATACTAAGAACATTAATAAACACCTGAAGAAATTACCCAATACAAACTCAAAAGAAAGAAAAAACATAAAATAGAAGAACTTATAAAGCTATAATTAGCATTAAATTTGTCGCACTCTAACAAAATATATAAAATTGAAAAATATTTTTATTTCATTTTACAATCTAGATCCCCTAAATTTATAAGCGATGCTTTTTATGAAAAAACATTTACCTAGACTTGCGGTGTGTATTCTATTCTTCTTCTTTGGTGGTATTTCGGCCTCCTGGGCATCAAGAATCCCTACAATAAAAGATAGCTTTGCTGTCAATGACTCCGCCTGGGGTTTTGTTTTACTATTTATTTCCATTGGCACTCTTATTTCTTTACCATTTGCAGGAAAAACAATTCAACTAATGGGAAGCAAGAAAGCAACTAGCTATTTTTTACTTTGTTATTTTATCCTGCTAATAGGCATCGGATATTGGGATAGCCTTTGGCAACTTAAATTCAACCTTGTTTTATTTGGCATATGTAGTAACTTAACAAACATTGCCATTAACACTCAAGCTATCAACGTATCTAAGAATTACAAAGGGCAGATTATTGGTTCTTTTCATGGTACATGGAGTATTGGAGGTTTTGCAGCTTCTTGGCTAGGAGCAGAAATGATTAGTAAACAAATACCCACCTTGGAACATTTTGCTTTTTACTCATCTATAGGTATTATCGCTACAATAATATTTTTAAGATATTTAATAAAAGATGCTCCAAAAGCAAATGACAATCTAGAAAATAAAAAAACATTATCTACCTCTAAGAAAAAAAGCTTTACTCTACCAGATAAAAACCTAGTATTACTAGGGCTTTTATCATTTTTTGCAATGCTTGCCGAAGGTACTATGACCGATTGGTCTAGTGAATATATGAAACACATCGTAATAGCTCCTATTGAATTAGTTGGATATGGTTTAACTGCCTACATGTTTGCTATGGCAAGTGGCAGATTTTTATCCGATTACACGGTGCGTAAATATGGAGAACAAAAAACTTTGATGATTTGCGGTATACTTCTTTGGATTGGTTTAACCACTTGTGTAATTTATCCAAGTGTATACACAACAATTATCTCTTTTATGATTGTAGGATTAGGTGTCTCTGCGATTGTACCTATGGCATATAACCTCGCTGGTAACAATGAACGAACTCCACCTCAACAAGCCTTAACGCTCGTAACTAGCATTGGGTTTCTAGGTTTCTTTTTGGGACCTCCGGTAATAGGATTTATTGCGCAGATTTACTCATTGAAACTAGCCTTTGCAATTGTAGCTGTCTTTGGAATAGCTATATCTATTGTAAGCCGATTTATTCAAATCGAAACAAAATCCATCGAGATTTCTTAGATCCAATTTAGGCTAAACTTATTGCCAATATCCTTATAATAAAGAAAGCCTTACTAAAAAGTAAGGCTTTCTTTATTATATATTAATACATGTAATAATACTAAACAATAAGCTTTTAAAAAATCCCTAGTATCAAATATTGCGAAAAACACAAAAAGATAACACTAATAAGATAAAAAAATAACCAGCCCAAGTTGGCATTGCGTATTTGACTAAAAAAGAATCATTTTTAACCAAATAAACTTCCATTAAAGCAACATATAAGTAAAGTAAAACTCCCAAATAAATAAATATAAGAGCATTATACTCTAAAGCGAGCCTTATATTACCAGCAAATAGACTAGAAACAGCTCTTTGCGCTCCGCATCCTGGACATAAAAGATTGGTTTTTGTATAAAAACTACACGCTATTGCTATGCCTTTATTTAGAAAAAATCTTATATATCCCCAGCTAACTAAGATTACTAATAATAAATAACTCCCTCGACATAGGGTATTATACATTCACTTAGTTATTTTGAGCTTCGTCTAAAGCTGCCTTAAACTCTTCTACAAAAGCTTCCCATCCTCCAGCTTGTTGAATAGTATAATAGGTATATACATAAGTAGCAATTGAGATAACTATAGCTACAATTGCCAATATTTTAGCATTCTTAGCAGCCGATAAACTACCTTTATAATCCCCTTTCTTAAACTTTGAAGAAGATTGACTAGACATTACAATAGCAATTATACCAATAATAAAGCCCGAACACATGTAAGAACATAAACTTACAATAGTTGCTACGATAGAAAGTGCCAAATAATTGTTTGGCTTCTGTTTGAATTCCTCTTTAGATTCAAAATTATTTATATCCATATTAGATTTTTTTTACGAATATATGAAAAAAATATTATACAACTATTGATTTAATACGATAACCAGCTATAGTGTTTCTTAATATTTTAACCTGGTTTAACAATTGAACTTACTCCTTGTTCACTTTTTTGAATGGTCAAAGAAGTTGGAATAAGATCCTGAAGTTCATCCACATGGGAAATGATACCTACAAGGCGTCCTTCCTTTTGTAAATTCTGCAGAGTTTCAAAAACAGTCTGGACAGATTCACTATCTTGAGTACCAAATCCTTCATCAATAAAAAAGAAGTTCTTATTGCTCTTTGATAGGCTCTGAACACTTTCAGCTAAAGCTAAAGCTAAAGACAGAGATACTTGAAAAATCTGACCTCCAGAAAGTGTTTTTACACTTCTGGGTTTACCATCATTTAAATAGTCTATTATCTCAAAGTCATTTGCAGCATTTAACTGTAGACTTAACTGATTATTAGTTAATCGGTGAAAACGCACATTTGCCATGTTACATAGATTTTTCAAATAAATACTTGATACATAATTAACAAAACCTGCCCCCTTAAACATATTATCTAATATATGTATATTCTTCAATCGAACTTCTAATGCTTGATAAGCTTGGGTTAACTCAATTTTTAAAGCATACTGTTTCTCAAGTCTAGCCTTTTCAGCTTTTAAAATCGCACAATATGCCAATTTTTCTTTTAATGCTAAATCTAAATTGCCCACCAAAGTTTGCTTTTGTTCAAAAGCCTCAAAATCAAAATCACCTTCTGGTAATTTTTCTTTTAAGGACTTTATACTTGATCTGAGAAGCCCAATACTAAGTTCAAAAGCACTAATAGATTCTCGTAAAGTGGCAGTAGATAAATTCCAATCAAGGACTTCTTTTACTTGACTAATTTCCAATAAATTATGCTTATCTAATAACTTACTTAGTTCTTTTTGATAGATCTGTCCTTGTTGTTGTAAAACCTCAATATCTTTGTCTACAGTTGTAATCTGCATCTGTATTCCAGCCATTTGAACTGCTATATCTTTACTGTCCTGGCTTAATTGATTGTAATTAAAAGAAATCTGTTCTACCTCTTTATTTTTCTCATTACTGATTAATGCAATTTCGTGCTGCTGTAAATGGAGATAATCGTTTAAATCTACTAGTTTAATCTGTTCTTTCTTACTATTGACATCACTGCTTACTTGGGCATATTGTATTTGTATCTGAGCTAATAATTCTACAAAACGATCTAGAGCCTCTTTGGCTTTTTCCCCTTGCTCCAAAAATTGTCTCAACTCTTTTTCTAAAACAATTATTTCAGCATTAATCTTACTTACTTTTTGCTTAAAACTTAGAAAACTATCAACATCAGCTTTACAAATAGATTGCCATAGATAACTTTTTAAATTCTTATCTAAGTCTTGCTTAATTTTTTCTAAAGCGATATTCTCATTATTCAAATTACCTAGCAATAAATCTTTCTTTCCGAATAAAGTGAGCACGCTACTATGCTTATCGTTCAAAAGAGCCCATTGCTGTTTTAATTGAGCTATTTTACCTTCTTTTTCTTTAGCTTGCCCTACTACAGCATCATTTGAACCAGTTACGATTGATGGATGTTCTAAAGCTCCACACAAGGGACATGGTTGACCTTGAACTAATTCTTTACTATATTTTTCCAGCTGTTGGGCTACCCGTATATGTCTTAAGTGCTCTTCACTCTGATTCAGATCTTTTTCTATCTTGAACTTTTGTTGCTCAAAGATTTGATTCCAATTAACAATAGAAACGACTCCAAAGCTATCCAACGAAATATCAACTTGTTTAATCTGCTGCTGTAAGACATCTATTTTATTTTCGTACTGGGATTTAAGTTGATTTAAATGAGTGCTTGTAGTAAACCAATTCTCCATTTGCAATAAAGTATGCGAATCGATTATAGCTTTCTTACGCTGTTCTAAAACAGAGAGTTGATTGCTGTATTGTTTTCTTAAAGTATCTAGATCTATTTTCCCTTGATTTATTTGAGCTTTGCCATTTTCCATGCGTGACTCTAAAGCCTTTTGAACAGCTATGGCTTTACCTAAATGCTGAACAACCTCTAGCTCTTGTACTTGCGCTTTTAAAGTATCTATATTTAGGTATTCTTTAGAAGCAGTATCTAATTTAGCTTGAATCTGCTGGGCTTTATTATTTAAATCTACCAACTGCAACTTAGCTTGATTTTCTAGTATTACTTTACTCTCTAAAGAACTTGAATTACCTTGTATTTGCGAGAGAAGCAGGCTAAAATCCTTACTTATTTGTTCATATAACTCTAATTGTTTTTTCTGCTTAATAATAGCAGGCTCTTGGATTTCAAGTTCTTTAAAGGAATTAATATTATTCTCTAACTCTATAATATCTTCTCGTATACTCTTCAAATGTTGAAAAACTTCTTGCTGCTCCTTATAATCTTTATTTAATTGAGCTACTTCTTTATCCCCTTGAAGTAAGAGAACCTCTTTTTCTTTAATTAAAGAAGGTGTAATATCTGTAAAGCCCTGTAATTGACCATTCAAATTATCGAACTCACTTTTAGTTGTGGCAAATATTTTTTTCACCTTAGTAGAAAGATCAAAACGATCAAGACCAAAAATCTCTTGCATCATTTTTGTTCTATCCTTTCCACCAAGTTCAATAAACTCCTTAAACTTACCTTGAGGAATAATTATTGTTCGCTTAAAATTTTCATAACTAAGACCTATTACCTGTACAATATCTAAAGCCGGTTGAGGCAACCACTGTTGATCTTCCCATTTATATAAAATAGCCTCCACACGCTTTACCTCATCAAAACGCTTTGCATTTCTTTTAAAACTCCTATAGACACGGTATTTTTGATCTTCAAAATTATAAAACTCAAAATCTACCACACTTAGGTTGGATCGTAGATTCATCATATTATATGCTCGATTATCCCTCGCATTTAATCTTTCACTTTCACCATATAATGCAAAAGTCATAGCTTCGATAATAGAAGACTTTCCAGAACCTACTTTCCCAAATATTCCAAACAGGCCTGTTTGAGTTAAAGTTGTAAAATCAATTACTTGTTCATCTTGATAGGAGTATAACCCCTGTAAGGTTAACTTTACTGGTATCATACTTTTAATGTAATATTTCGTTAAATAGCTCTAGTACTTGCTCATTAGGAACTTGGCCATTGTACTTTTGTTTAAAATAATCTTCAAACAATCCTTGTATGTCCTGATCTAAGTTCACGATCTGTTTGTTATTGTTAGCTTGTAATTCATTTGTTTCTACAATAGGTATAATAGTGATAATTCCATCATGAGACTGATATATTCGCTTGATATCGTCTGCCTTTAAAAACGTATCACTCACCAGTGTTAATTCTACTAAATGATAAGGATTAGCCAATAGCCATTCAATGGCTTGTTCTACTTGAGTAAATTTAACACGGGATAGTTGTCTTCCACTTTGCAATTTCAATTTTTGATAGCATATCGGCTGATTTGCATTAGCTTCCAATAAAAGAACAAACTTCTGTTGACCTGCCTCACTAAAACTGTAAGGTAAAGGACTTCCACTATATACTACTGGTTTATCTAAAGACCCGAGTTGCCAAAACTTATGTAAGTGACCTAAAGCTGTGTATTGGATTTGCTGGGGAATAATATCGGTATAAAGCAAATCTGCATTACCTACCTTTAATGTCTTCTCCCCTTCGGGTTCTTCTAATACCTGAGCATTTCTTTGTAGCATGTATAAATGAGTAACTAACAAATTAACACCTTTGGTATCACAATATCGCTGAGCTAAATCTTGCCAATTCTCTCTTAGTAATTCACTTAAAGCCACTGCTTTATCCTTAGTATCTAAAGCTTTTTTTAAGCGGATTTCATTAGCATAAGGTGTGTGGATTACTCGTAGTGGAGTTGGATTATTATATAACTGTAATTCAATAAAACCGTAATCGCTTTTAGTAATCTCAAATCCCTGTGGAGTTTTAAACAAAGGAACTTTAGCGTTTGGCAATCCTATAAAAATAATACCACATTCTCTAGCTAAGGGATCAGGCGCATCTATGCGCTCTGGAGAATCATGATTCCCAGCTATAGCAATTACTGGACGTCTCCCATTATTTGTTAACGCCTTTAGAGTCTTATAAAATAAATCGACTGCATCCACACCTGGGTTAAATGCATCAAATAAATCTCCAGCAATAATAACGACATCAGCTTTATGCTCTTGGGTTAACTCAACTATTTCTTGTAATACAGCTATTTGCTCTTCAATACGGCTAAAATTATCTAATTTCTTACCTAAGTGCCAATCTGCTGTATGTAATATTTTTAAAGCCATCTTTTTGTTTTAAACTAATCTAATTTTTCAATCTCACTTTACCTACATCCTATCTTGTGGTAGATATTATAAAGATACTCAATACTTGTTATCTATGTATTTATCTTGTGAGGCTATATATCCTGTTATCAATAATATCACACTGGCAAACAATAAAAATATAAAAGAATATCTCCAATGCCCACTCCAGTCAAAAAGTCCTCCAAACACTGGTGGACCAGTAGCTGCAATACTATATCCAATAGCCTGAGCCATAGCAGATAACTTAGCTGCTTGCTGTGCATTTCTGGTTCTTAGCACAAATAAAATCATGCATAAACTAAAGGCCAATCCACTTCCTAATCCTATTAAGACACAACATACAATTATATAGGTAGTCTCCCAAATCAAAATTCCACCTATTCCTGTAATCATTAGTAAACCTACGCAAATAGCCAAAGGTTTTTGATTTGTCATTTTACTAGCAATGATAGCTCCTAAAAAAGTCATTGGTAATTGAGCAAATTGCACATAGGATAAAACCCAACCAGATTCAACACCACTCATCCCCCAACCTTGGGTAACCTTTGGTAACCATGCTGCAATACAGTAAAACAATAAAGATTGTAATCCCATAAAAATAGTAACACACCACGCCAACTTACTTTTGTAAATCTTAGTATTATCCTCGGGTTGTATGATAGAACTTTGTCTACTTACTTTATTAGCTCTCTTTAAAGTGGGTACCCAAATAATTACACTTGTAACTCCTAGAACTGCCCAAATCCCAATTGACCCTCGCCATCCCATATGTGTCACTTGTCCTAGGTAAATACTAAAACCGGCAGCCAAAGCAGCTACTAAGTTCATAGATACAGAATAGATTCCTGTCATTAAACCTACTTTCTTAGGGAAATTTACTTTAATATATGCCGGCATAAGTACATTACCTACAGTTATAGCTGCTCCTATAATAGCCGCTCCTACAAACAACGTAATCCAACCCGAGAGTGGTCGAATAATTAATCCTATACTTAAGAGTATAAGAGAAACTAAAAGCACACTGCCCATACTATAATGTCTTGTTATTTTTGGCACTATGGCGGAGAGAAAAGCAAAACACATTAAAGGAATTGTGGTAAGTAAACCAGCTAAAGAATTTGACAAGGAGAATTCTTGACTAATCTGATCCAATACTGGTCCCATACAAGTTAAGGGAGCACGAAGGTTTGATGCTATGAAAACAACACCTAAAATCATAAATATTTTCCCAAAGCCAGATAACTCAGTGTTATCGGAACTAGTATCATTATTCATTTAAAATATTTTTTTTTAATAAGGCACAAAGGTAAGGTCTTATTTTAAATCCTACTTTATAAAGTAGGCTTCAATAGTGGGAGAAGGTATAAATAAAGCTAAAAAAGGTCATAAAAAAAGCCAATCTAAAAAGATTGGCTTTTATGTGTCTTAATTTTCATCTGGTAAGAAGCTATACTCCTTTGCATATTGTAACATTTGAGTAGCAAAACTATTTGGTTGCACAATGTCAAAAGAACTAATTTGTCCTTGATCATCCAGCACTGGCACAATTATAGGATTTACAAAACCTTTATATGGTGCTGAATTAAATGCTGCACTTCTACTTAATACTTCTTGGTGTAAGTCTTGGTCAACTTTAACCCCATAAGTTTCAACTAAATCTTTAGCACTCTGATAATCTCCTTCACTTTTAATTCGCTGGGTCTCACGTAATAATTGGCCGAATAAATCATGTAGTTTATCATAATCGTTAATATTGAAGTACGTTTTACCATCTCTGGTGACCTTCTCAATAACATTATCTTGCTTTCCTTTTTCAAAAGCCCAAGCACTAACCCACTGACGGTTTCTCATATGAGACTCCTCAATATCAGCACCTGGTTCTAAACGAACCAATTGCAACATAAGTCCATTTCTAATATAACCGTCGTAAGCCGCTTTTCCAACACCTTGCCAATCTTCAACTAGTCCTAACTCTTGTAATTTAGGATTATATAAAAAGTATAGACCAACCAAATCTGCTCTTCCTTCTTCTAATGTTGAGGCATAACTTTTTAAAGTTTCTTTAGGCTGACCTACTCCTTTATTTATTTGTCCAGAGGCATGTCCTATTACTTCATGTAAAGCAGTATGTAATTTATCAGCTTGCTGTCCGTAAGTATGCTCTAAATCTAATTCCTGTTGATCATGAACGAACTCCTGTAATTTTCCTTCTGCTCCTTGTCCATTATAAGCATCAATTATATTACCTAAAGAAATACTTTTGGATCCATGTTCTGCTCTAATCCAGTCAGCATTTGGTAAATTCACTCCTATAGGTGTACTTGGAGAGGCATCTCCAGCTTCACCAGCAACAATTACCGTTTTATAAGATACACCAACCACATTAGCTTTTTTATGCTCTTGCATTAATGGCGAATTATCTTCAAACCATTGGGCTTGCTCTGATAAAGCTTCCATTTTCTTAGACATATCGAAGTCGGTAATCTGCACTACACTCTCATAAGATCCCTTGTGTCCTAATGGATCACTGTATACTTCAATAAAACCATTGTTATAATCAATATTACCTTTAGTAGCTTTCACCCATGCTACATTATAATCATCCCAAAGCTGTAAATCTCCACTTTGGTAATATTTTATCAAGATTGCTAAAGCATCTGCTTGTTCTTGATTCTCAGCCACACCTTTAGCCTTGTCTAACCAATAAATAACTTGGTCTATGGCTGGACCATACATTCCACCGCTCTTATATACCTTTTCGACTAACTTGCCATTTTCTTTAACAAGCTTACTATTTAAACCAGTAGATAAAGGTCTTTCTGGATCTGGGCTTTTCAACTCTGCGTAGAATTGCTCTGCTTCTTCTTGAGAGACCCCTTCACCATAGAAATTCACTGCACTGTCAACTACTAAATCTTTAGAAAGATCTAAATTAACTTTCTTATTATCTTGATCATTAAATATGATGGCAGCAATACTTGGATCTAATTCTGTGTTTGTAGCACTTAATAACTCATTAAAATATTCAGGCGAGAACTCCGCCTTTATTTTATCATTGGAATAGTGATGATGAATACCATTACTAAACCACACTCTTTTCAAGTAAACTTCAAAGTTTTGCCAATCTTGGCTTTGTTTATCTTGATTATAGTTTTGATATATATTTTCTAAAGCACGTCTTATTTTCAAATTATGCTTATAGTTTTGATCCCAAATAATATCGCGACCTGCTAAACCAGCTTGGGTTAAATAATAGACATATTCTTGCTGCTTTAAACTTAATTCCTCCCAGCCTGGTACTTGGTACTGCAGAACTTCAATATCTGCAAATTTATCAACAACACCATCCGTATTTGTTTGTACTTGCTCCATCTGATCTTTTGTTTGTTCTGTCTTTAGTTTTTCACAAGAACTTGTTAAAACTAACGCCAATACAATCAAACCAATGTATTTAATCTTCATAATCCTTTATTGTTTATTTACTAGCAAATATAGAAAATTAACTTTTTAATCTATTGGCTAAACTACTTAAATAGCCATACAGCCTAACAATTGGAGCACAAACTTAGTCCTATTAAAAAAGGTTCGCCAATTATTACATCCACGAACCTTACTTTTTTTTCTAGAATTCCTTCTATAATTTTTTGACCAAAGGATGATTTAATCCCTTTACATTATTATTAATTACTTCATAACTCTTTAGGTGCTTAAATAACTCTGTAAGATTCTTAAACCCATAATAACGAGCATCGAAACTAGGGTTTAGTTTTCTTAAATTCCCTCCTACGGTAGAAATATAAGCTTCTACTTCTTCCCCTACAGACATTTCAAAAGCGCGATCAATTAAATTGTATTCTTTCTTAGTTAATAATTTGGTATCATCTTCCTCGGCTACAGTACTCTTTTTACTACTATTAACTCTTGTTTTTTCCTTGCTTTTAGGCATTAAAGTTTCGCAATAAGTAAAAATCTCACATGATTGAACAAATGCATTTGGCGTCTTTTTTTCTCCGACTCCCATAACAAAAATACCAGATTCTCGTATGCGCTTTGCTAAACCAGTATAGTCACTATCACTAGAGACAATACAAAAACCATCTACCATTTGGTCATGTAATATATCCATTGCATCTATAATAAGAGAGCTATCGGTAGAGTTCTTACCTGTAGTATAGCTAAACTTTTGAATAGGAGAAAAGGACAAATCATTTAATATATCTTTCCACGAATTCATCTGTGGTGTTGTCCAATCTCCATAAATACGACGTATGGTTACCTTTCCATATTTAGATACTTCCTCTAATATATGAATCAATAGCTTAGCCTGTGCATTATCTCCGTCTACTAAAATGGCTATATTATTCTGTTTTTCCATATTTATCAATTTTGTATGCCTAAAAATACATCATTTTAAAAGGATAATCCACATCTGTTTAGAAAAACTATCTTAAAATATAAAATATGGAATAGAACAAACGAACTATAAATACATTAACACACAATTCTGTACTTTAACATAATTTTAATAATAATAAAAAACAGCTAACAAATCAATAAACTAAAACTCCTTATAAAAATAACTAACAATATAAAATACAATAACTTACATTACACTTACTCCATTTAAATTTCACAAATTGAACTAAAGAGAACTATGCTTATTTTTTCAAATTCTATAGTGCAAAAAAAATAATGTGTAACATTTTAATTTTTATGCCTACTAGTAGTAGTATAAACCTAACCATTGAATTCAATTAAAATAATAAGAGCATGAAAACTTATTTCAACTTAGTATTCTTTATGTTATTAACACTTACTGCCCTAGGCCAGAACAAAGCCTCTGTTCAGGGAGTAATATTTGATGAGCAATTAAACGAACCGGTTGCTTATGCTACTATAGCCTTAAAGTTAGACAATCAAATCATCACTGGTACTTTGAGTGATGAACAAGGTGCTTTCTCTATTCAAGCTGCTAATAACAACTATGAGCTAGAAATCCAATTTATGGGTTATAACACCAAACAAATACAAATTACTCTAGATGACAAGCTACTTGATTTGGGAATCATCCCACTGACAGAAGATGCTATTACTTTAGAAGGCGTGGAAATTATAGCAGAACAATCTACTATTGAACAAAAAATTGACAGAAAGGTCATTCACGTAGGTAGAGATTTAGCTACTGTTGGAGCTACTGCTTCAGAAATAATGAATAATATTCCATCAGTAAATGTAGACCAAGATGGAAATATCTCTCTTAGGGGTAATTCTAATGTAAGGGTACTAGTAGATGGTAAACCTACTAACTTATCTTCTGACCAAGTACTTAAACAAATTCCCTCTACTTCTATTAAAAGCATAGAATTAATTACAAATCCAAGTGCCAAATACAATCCGGAGGGCATGAGTGGTATTATTAATATCGTATTACATAAAAAATCAAATAATGGTTTTAATGCGACCATCAACTCTGGAGTAACTATGTCAAAGTATGCAATGAATAATAATTCTATTGATCTTAACTTTAGAAAAGACAAAGTAAACTTTTTTGCCACAGCAAATAACTCAGTAGGTAAGTCAAGTAATACAGGTCATATTTATAGAGAAGATCAAAATTCCACTCAATTAATAGATGTAAAAAATAAACATAACTCATTTTTATATAAAGTAGGAATGGATTATTACATTGATGATAAAAACACTTTGTCTGTTTATACGAATCAAAGTGATTACAGTGGACCAGCAGATATTTTGACACAGAACTTGTACCCAGATGGAAATTTTGAAAACATTTACCAATCTTCAAAATATTCAGGAAAGAATAGAAATAGCTCTTATAACTTAGCTTATAAACATTTATTTGACGATCAAGGCCATAATTTAGACTTTGAAGTGAACTACAATGACACTAAAAACACTACAAATGGCTATTATCAAAATGACTTCCAGACTTCTCCTTCCTATTCCTATAATGATGCAACTTTAAATAAAGGAAACTTAACCACTATCAACCTAGATTATGTAAATCCTTTAAATGAACGAACTAAATTAGAGTTAGGTGCAGAGGCAAAATTATCAAGAACACAAAACTATGCTGATCAAGGGCAGAACCCAATGATTCCAGAAGATCAAAAAGATATTGATTATGATTATGATTATAATATCTATTCTCTCTATGCTACTTTTGGACAAAAATTTGACAAATTCACTTATCAAATAGGTACTAGATTTGAAAGTTATAAGGTAACCTCAAAGCTAAATGGTAACAAAGACTTTACCGATGATTATGTTACTTTATATCCTTCTGTATTTGTTGGCTATGATTTTACTGAAAATGATATGTTACAATTAAGTTATAGCAGAAGAGTAGATCGTCCAGGAGTATGGCAAACCAGACCTATTCGCCAGTTTTCGACCCCTACTCTAACAGCCTCAGGTAATCCAGAATTAAAACCTCAATTTACTAACTCGCTTGAACTGAATTACACGCGTTTACTTGGAACAAAAGGTTCTATTACAGCAGGTGCATTCTATAGACAAATAAATGATGAGATAAACCAAATAATCTTGGATGATCCAGAAAATGAGAATCCTAATGCCTTATTGATGACTTACGATAACTTTGATAAAAGTAGCTCTTATGGCTTTGAGATATCAGCGAACCTAAAACTAAGACCTTGGTTAGATATTCAACCAGCGGTAGATCTATCGAGTATTAAACAAAATGGCTTAGTTTCCTACATGAATACTTCTACCAACGAATTTGAATTTATCTCTAGAGAAGTTAACGCAAACTCATTTAATGCAAGATTAAATGCGAACTTCAAAGTAACAAACAAACTACGTTTAAATCTATTTAGTTTCTTTAGAGGTAAGATGGATAACCTAACAGGACATAGTAAAGAGATGCATAAAATTGACTTTGGTGCACGTTATTCAATGTTGGATAACAAACTAAGTATTAGCATGCGTTTAAATGACATATTCAACACAATGAAATATCGCTTCGAAAGTCAATATCCTTTCCCTAACCAAGGAGAATTTAATTGGAATAGTCGTAGTGTTTATATTGGGATTAACTATAGCTTTGGCTCAGGAAAAGCTAGAGCGATGCAAAGAAAAGCAAGACAACAAGCTCCACAAGAACAATCTGGAGGAGGAATATTTTAAGCCCCACAACTAAAAATTATTTATTTTTTTTTAAATAACAGCGCCCACTATCTTAAAGTAGATAGTGGGCGTTTGCTATTTATACAAATATAGTCTTGTCTATTAATCTTGATTCTGGCGTATAAATTCTACACAACTCTGCATAGCTAGCTCCCTAACTGGCTTGGAAGACAAGAAAACATCGTGAACTGCTTTGTCAATAATTTTTTGTTGAACATTATTGCCTATTTTACTACCTACTCTACTCATATCCTTGACATTCAAAACAGCGTCACTTTGAAAAGTTTCAGCACTGCTCTTTCTAGAGTTACTACTAGTATTACTGCGTAAAAGTAAAACAGGAAGCTCACCTAACCCAGGCTTTTCTTGTATTACGCTTTGAGCCCTCGTCACAGCCAATATCCATGCATAGTAGTTTGGGAAAGACACAATAGGTTTATAATCCAAATTGTAATCCCATTCTCCTTTATAATCCTTATGTAAACTTTCACCATATATGGAAGCCATACCCTGCATAGAAGAAAAGAGATCTTTCTTTACATTCTTTTTAGCCAAAGACTCTATAAAAGGCTTAACATAAAAAGGTAAGTTAAAATCAAAAAAGGGAGAATTTAGTATCAACCCTTTGACTAAAGGACGATGTAATCCGAACATAGCATAGTAAGTTGCTAGTAACCCTCCGGTAGAATGACCTAATAGAAAAATACTCGATGAGTCATTATTGTCTTTAATTAAAGTTAATGCATAATCTAAATCACCAAAATACTCCCTTAAACTTTTGCAGTAATTGGGTGATTGATGTTTTAAATAAGATCGTCCACATTTTCGCAAATCAACAGCATAAAAATTTATCCCTTGCTGGGTAAAATATTTCATCAAGTGAAACTGAAAAAAATAATCATTAAATCCATGAATATACAATACACTAGATTTAGCTGTAGTTACATTAGCTCTTGCTTCTATAACTGTAGTTACAACCTTACCTTGGTAATCATTAGCCAAAGGATGTTGATGTCTTATATAATCTTTAAAAATAAAGTGTAAATTCATAGCGGTTAATTTTAGGTATTTACCTGTAACAAAATACTATTAAAATTAGGAAAAATACTAATTCTAATATATCTAATATACTCTAATTTAACAAATTTAATACCTTTAAATGACTTTACATACATCTGGCTTAAATCAAAATAGGTTTTAACAGGTTCTTTATCACAGAAGAGGGGCTAATAAACGAATAATATTATTCTTTAAGCGTTGCCAAGAAGAACGCTTATTCCAACGCAGCAAATCAAGTTTCAAAGAATCTTTAGCATCTTGATAAAACATCTCACGCATCTCACGAGCTAAATCGCTATCATACACATAAGCATTTACCTCGAAATTCAAATCAAAGCTACGATGATCTAAATTACAAGTACCAACGCTACATAGGTCTTGATCGGTAACAATTGTTTTAGCATGAATAAAACCTTTTTTATATAAGTAGATTTCCACACCATTCTCTAATAGCTCTTGAAAATAGGACTCTGAAGCCCATTTTACAATCAAAGAATCTGTGATTCCTGGCAGAATCATCTTTACTTTCTTACCACTTAACGATGCTATTTTAATAGCTAATTGTAAAGCTTCATCAGGTATATAATAAGGTGTAGTTATTAAAACCTCACTTTTTGCCATACTAATAGCTTCTAAAACACTGTACAAAATAGAAGGTACGTCTGAATCAGGTCCAGAGGCAACTATTTGTAAAGGAACCACAGGCAGGTTCAGTTGCTCTACACTTGGAAAATATTTACTACTAAAAGTAATAGACTCTTTACTACAGAAATTCCAATCCGTTAAAAATACATATTGTAAGCCATATACTCCATTTCCATAAATACGCAAATGTGTATCTCTCCAGTAAAAATCGTTTGTACTCTTGTTGCGATTATCATAGCGATCAGAGATATTTATTCCCCCGGTATATCCAATTAGCCCGTCTATAATAACAATTTTACGATGGTTCCTATAATTTAACCTATTGGCTAATGCTAATAAAACAACTTTATTAAAAGGATAAACAAAAACACCATTGGCTTTTAACCTTTTTACAATATTTCCTCTTATATTTCTACTACCAAAATCATCATAGATAAAGCGGACCTCAACTCCTTGTTTGACTTTATCAATAAGAATCTGGGCAATTTGTTGACCAATATCACTATTGTCAAAAATATAATATTCAAGGTGAATATGTTTCTTGGCATTCTGTAAATCTTTGATAAGTTGCTCAAAAAACATTTCTCCATTTTTTAGTAAACTAACTTGATTACGCATTAAAACAGGATTCTCTCCTAAAGCTTTACTAGAAAGAAGTTGAATAAAAAATTTATTATCCTTTATAATTTTACTCTGCTTATCGGAAAAAACTCCTATCCTATCTCTTACCATAATACCTAAGCGTTCAGCAAAATCCTCATGTTTTTGCAACTTTTTAGAGTACATCTTTCTTCTCCTATAATTAATACCAAAGCTGAAATAAAAAATCATCCCAAACACAGGAACAAAAAACACAAGTAGTAAATACGCTAAAGTTTTGGATATTGAATTAGTGTCGTAGATAATTCGGATAGACACACTAATGGCCAAAATGAAGTACACTACCTCAACATAAATAAACCAATCATATTGTGTAGCGATAAACATAGGCCTTAAATAAAAATAAAGTACTTATAAATTTACAGAAACTAATTTAAAGAAACAAAAAAAGCTTCCTATAAAAGGAAGCTTCCAAGAGCCAGTGGAGGGACTCGAACCCACGACCTGCTGATTACAAATCAGCTGCTCTAGCCAGCTGAGCTACACCGGCATTAACTAGTAATGCAAAAAAGGCTACATTAATACTTTTTAAAAAATTAGAGCCAGTGGAGGGACTCGAACCCACGACCTGCTGATTACAAATCAGCTGCTCTAGCCAGCTGAGCTACACCGGCGTTATAGTATAACACCAAAAGGCAATATCTAATTTTTTAAAATTGGAGCCAGTGGAGGGACTCGAACCCACGACCTGCTGATTACAAATCAGCTGCTCTAGCCAGCTGAGCTACACCGGCATTAACTAGTAATGCAAAAAAGGCTACATTAATACTTTTTAAAAAATTAGAGCCAGTGGAGGGACTCGAACCCACGACCTGCTGATTACAAATCAGCTGCTCTAGCCAGCTGAGCTACACCGGCGTTATAGTATAACACCAAAAGGCAATATCTAATTTTTTCAAAATTTGGAGCCGATGGAGGGACTCGAACCCACGACCTGCTGATTACAAATCAGCTGCTCTAGCCAACTGAGCTACACCGGCATTATTATCACAAAAAAGTTTACTACTCATTTAAAAAATTAGAGCCAGTGGAGGGACTCGAACCCACGACCTGCTGATTACAAATCAGCTGCTCTAGCCAGCTGAGCTACACCGGCGTTATAGTATAACACCAAAAGGCAATATCTAATTTTTTAAAATTGGAGCCAGTGGAGGGACTCGAACCCACGACCTGCTGATTACAAATCAGCTGCTCTAGCCAGCTGAGCTACACCGGCGACTCATTTTGCGAGTGCAAAGATAGCATGCTTTTGGAATTTTGCAAGACCTTCGGCATGTTTTTTTATCTTTTTATCCTACTAAAGAGCGTTGATTTTATCAACTAATTGAATTGCAACTGTTTCCAATTTAGCAGATACAGCTTTGTAATGTTCTTTTTTATTTTCAACATTCTTAGCATTTACTAAAGCAATCAATTCGTCAAAAGAATCATATGCTTGTTCTTCAATAGCCATAGTTTCAGAAGTAGCTCCAGTTGTAGCCATTTCATGAATAATAATAGCATCTAAAATTTCACCTATTACATAGTGAATATCTTTCTTTAAGTTTTTTACGCTTGCCATAACTTTATTTTATTAAATTAATAATCGCTGCAAATCTACAACATTAAATCTAAGATACTTCAATTTTATGGTACAAAAATCTCCAATAAAGTCGCATCTCCCTTTATATTTATTTGACTGCAGCTAGCTGGAATCAACATACTATCTCCTTGTTTAAAGCTATAGGTTTGATCTAATATTTCAAAACTACAACTCCCCTTAGTACATATGTATAAATAAAAACGATCCACTGGCTTATCTACAGTATACTTCTTATTCAAGTTAATAAAGTTTACTTTAAAATAGGGACAATTAACCACTTGGTTTGCTATATTGGGAGTTTCTTTATAGGAAATCTCCACTTGCTTTGGTCCATAATTTATTGCCTCTAAAGCATTATCGACATGCAACTCCCTAGAATTTCCGTGCTTATCTTTTCTGTCCCAATCGTATACTCTATAAGTTATATCTGAAGTTTGCTGAATCTCAGCCAATAAAACCCCCTTCCCTATAGCATGAACGGTACCTGTTTCGATAAAGAAAACATCTCCCTCTTTAACGGGTATTTCATTCAAAATACTAGGAAGAGTCTTTTGCTGCAAGTGATGTAGATAATCATCTTGTGTAACCTGATCTTTGAAATCAACCACTACTCTAGCCCCTTGATCAGCCTGCATAACATACCACATCTCAGTCTTCCCAAAGGATTGATGCCTTTGCATGGCTAAATCATCGTTTGGATGTAATTGGATAGACAAATCTTCTTTTGCGTCCAAAAATTTAAATAAAAGAGGAAATTTCTGTCCAAATCTATTATAAATATAGTCACCTAAGACCTCTTTAGGATAGGTACTAATTAGCTTATCTAAACTCCAATTCGTATAAGGCCCATTAGCCACAGAACTAACCTCACCAGTAACACCAGATATTTCCCAGCTTTCGCCAACTTGTTGTGAACACAACTCTTTCCCTAATACTGTACCAAGTTTTTGACCTCCCCAAATTCTTTCTTTGAGAATAGGTTTAAACACTATAGGATACTGAATAAAACTCATATGCTAAATCTCGTGTATAATAATGTAAGATAAACCCAACAGGGAGTCTATCTAAAAAAAACAAGCTACAAATTTACAAAATTTACTTTAGGAAAATAATTTTTTAAAATTCTCCTTTAAAAGACACAAAATTTCTAGGCGTTTCGTACAAAACAACCTCTAAATCTTTGTCTTGAGGAATAAATTTTCTCATTTTCTTCCATATTACAACAGCTATATTTTCCGCTGTAGGAATCAAATCAGCAAATTCTGGCACGTCAAGATTCAAATTTTTATGATCAAAGGCCTCTTCTACATGTAATTCAATAAGGTCGCTCAAGTGCTTTAAGTCCATTACAAATCCAGTTTCGACATCAATTTCTCCAGTAACATGGACAATTAATTCATAATTATGCCCATGGTAATTTGGATTATTGCATTTCCCAAAGACTTTTTGATTCATCTCTTGACTCCACTGTTTTCTAAAAAGACGATGTGCAGCATTGAAATGTGCTTTCCTACTTACGGTTAATCTCATAACTATTTCTTTTGAGCCTCAATATAATGATAAAATTCAGAAAATATAATCTTAAACCACTCTGTGTAAATTTGTGGAGCATCGTTAATGTCCTGTTTTATTGCTTCGATACTCATCCACTTCCAAGCTGCTACCTCCTCTGGGTTGATCACAGGTTCAGCATTAGAGTATCCGATCATAACGTGATCAAGTTCGTGTTCGGTTAATCCATTATCGAATGGTGCTTTGTAAATAAAATTAAAAACGTCTTTTAATTCTACTGTAAAGCCCATTTCTTCTTGTAGACGTCTTTTTCCAGCATCAATATTAGATTCAAATTCCCTTTGGTGACTACAACATGTATTTGCCCATAATAAAGGAGAATGATATTTATGAGCAGCACGCTGCTGCAGCATGATTTCATTATTATCATTCAAAATAAAAACCGAGAATGCACGATGTAACAATGCTTTTTCATGGGCTTGTATTTTCTCCATTAAGCCGATTTGCTCATTCTGCTCATTCACTAAAACTACAAATTCTTCTTGCATATTTTTTTAATTATAAAAAATCAAAAATACAAAAAAAGAAACCCTTAGACTAATTACTTGCTATACTTATAAACAATTCCTTTATCCAAGTAAATACTACAACTATTTATATAATTCTAAGGTTTTCTCCAAGGCACAACAACATTAACCAAAACCTTTACTAATCTACTGGCGAGTAAATCTTTTTTCTTAATTTTGTCACTAACGAAAAAGGCAATTCAATTATGGAAAGAGAAATAAAGTTAATTTGGGATTTTCAAGGTCCCTTTGCTCAAAGGACAGCCCA
Organism: uncultured Flavobacterium sp.; assembly: GCA_947632215.1. Taxonomy (GTDB): domain Bacteria; phylum Bacteroidota; class Bacteroidia; order Flavobacteriales; family Flavobacteriaceae; genus Flavobacterium. The sequence goes on from CANROJ010000014.1 coordinate 22,709, forward strand.
ACATCACGTCATTCATTTAAAAGAGTATGTTCAAATAGAAAAGTTCCCTATTAACATAATTGATACACAAGAATTATCCCAAACGCATCATATCGCATATATGGTGGTTAACGATCAACAAATGAAACAAATAAGAGATGTCCTAAAGCCTCATAGAGGTGAGTTATTTGAACGATAAATCCAAGGTTTAATCTAACAAAATATATATGTTTTTTAGACAAAAAAGCCCGAAATGTTATTTCGGGCTTTTTTTTATATCTCTTAACTTAATTAGCTTCTTTACTAATAAATTGGATGCGCATTAAACGCAACTCCTCGGTATCATAACTTCCATCAAATTCCTCTAAAGCGATCTTTATGTTATCCGTTTCAGACTCCATAAAATACTCGTAAATTTCATCTTGATGATCTTCATCTAACATCTCGTCTAGCCAATAATCGATATTCAACTTTGTTCCAGAATAAACAATTTGTTCCATTTCTTTTAGCAATGTATCCATATCTAGTCCTTTAGCCCCAGCAATGTCAGTTAAGGCTAATTTACGATCGACGTTTTGAATAATATATAACTTTAAAGCTGAATTAGCACCGGTAGACTTTACAACTAAATCGTCGGGACGAACAATATCATTCTCTTCCACATAATTCTTAATTACATTAACGAACTCTAGTCCATATTTCTTTGCTTTACCTTCACTAACACCAATAATATTAGCCATCTCATCTATAGTGATAGGATACTTTAATCCCATTTCTTCTAGAGATGGATCTTGAAAAACTACAAAAGGTGGTACCCCATGTTTTTTGGCTACCTTCTTACGCAGATCTTTTAATATTTGAATTAATACTTGATCGATTACCGTGACAGCTTTACTACTATTAGTATCACCATCTTCTTTTTCACTATACACATGATCCTCTGTCATCATAAAAGAAGAAGGGCTCTCAATAAATTCAATCCCTTTCTGAGTTAATTTCAAAACTCCATAAGTCTCAATATCTTTACTTAACAACCCACCTACCAACATTTGACGAATAAGAGCCATCCAGTATTTTTCATCCTGATCATTACCAATGGCAAAAAATTCTTGTGCATCAGTCTTATTGGCCTTAATTAAAGCATTCAACTTACCCACTAAAGTAAATACAATTTGCTTTGACTTATAGACTTGTTTTGTATCGCGAACAACTTTTAATACTTTGACAACATTATCAACAGCTTCCACCTTAGTTTTAGGGTTTCTAACATTATCATCCATATCGGCACCCTCACCAGTAACTGAATCGAAATATTCTCCAAAATAATGAAGTAAGAACTTACGTCTTGAAATAGAAGTTTCGGCATAACCTACTACTTCTTGTAATAGTGCATAACCAATTTCTTGCTCAGCAATTGGTTTACCAGACATAAACTTCTCTAATTTCTCAATATCTTTATAAGCATAGTAAGCTAAACAGTGTCCTTCTCCTCCATCTCTACCTGCACGACCAGTTTCTTGATAATAACTCTCTAACGACTTTGGAATATCGTGATGAATCACATAACGAACATCTGGTTTATCGATCCCCATACCAAAGGCGATAGTTGCCACAACTACATCTACTTCCTCCATCAGAAACATGTCTTGATGTTTTGCTCTTGTCTTAGCGTCTAACCCAGCGTGGTAAGGTACTGCACTAATTCCATTTACTTGGAGCACATTAGCTATCTCTTCCACTTTCTTACGTGAAAGACAATAAATAACCCCGCTCTTTCCAGAGCGTTGCTTGATAAATCGAATAATATCTCCCTCTACCTGCTTAGTCTTTTGCCTAATTTCATAATATAAATTGGGACGATTAAAAGATGATTTAAATACATTTGCATTAGGAATCTCTAAATTCTTTAATATATCTTCCTGTACTTTAGGTGTAGCAGTAGCGGTAAGCCCAATAATAGAAATATCTCCTAATTGTCGTATGATATTGCGTAGATTACGGTACTCAGGTCTAAAATCATGCCCCCATTCCGAAATGCAGTGAGCCTCATCAATGGCAACAAAAGAGAGCTTTTCAGATTGTAAGAAACTTACATACTCCTCTTTGGTTAAAGACTCAGGCGCTACATAAAGCAACTTTGTTACTCCTCTTTTTATATCCTCTTTTACTTGATTAACTTCTGATTTAGTTAATGAAGAGTTTAAAACATGCGCAACTCCATATTCACTAGATAAACTACGTATAGCATCTACTTGATTTTTCATCAATGCAATTAGTGGGGATACTACAATAGCAGTACCTTCCAAAACTAAAGCAGGTAATTGATAACATAAAGATTTACCTCCACCTGTAGGCATGATTACAAAAGTATTATCTCCTGACAGAACACTTTTGACCACATCTTCTTGAAGTCCTTTGAACTGGGAAAAGCCAAAATACCTCTTTAACTCTTTGTACAAGTCAATTTCAGTTGATTTCATTATTTTTGTATGGTATTTTACATAAATTTGCAGTACCATAAAGGTACAAAATTTCTTTACTTCAATCCTAATATTTAACACACACTAATTTTGGATACAACATCAACTATAATAAACACAGCAAAACAGACCATTTTATCTGAGAGCGAAAGTGTTAAAAATTTAATTAATTACCTAACAGAAGACTTTTCTTGCTCGGTAAAAGCTATCTTAAACTGCCAAGGAAGGGTAATTGTAACTGGAATTGGCAAAAGTGCACTAATTGGCGCGAAAATTGTAGCAACTTTCAATTCTACTGGAACACCTGCAATTTATATGCACGCAGCAGAAGCTATGCATGGAGATTTAGGTATTATTCAACCCAAAGATTGTGTTATTTGCATATCTAATAGTGGAAACAGCCCTGAGATAAAAGTTCTCACACCTTTATTAACCCGCCAAGGCAACCCTCTTATAGCTATAACAGCTAACGAGAATTCTTTCTTAGCCAAAGGCGCCGATTATGTATTACTCTCTAAAGTAGACCATGAAGCTGACCCTAATAACTTAGCACCAATGAACAGTACAACAGCACAATTAGTATTAGGAGATGCTTTAGCTGCTTGTTTAATAGAAATTCGTAAATTTGGACCTTCTGATTTTGCTAAATATCACCCTGGAGGTGCTTTGGGTAAAAAATTACTTTTAAAGGTAGCTAACATTTTAAAAGACTCAAATAAACCACAGGTGTCATTGGATGCAGATATAAAACAAGTAATTGTTGAAATTTCTGAAAAGCGCTTAGGGGTTACCGCAGTGGTAGACAACCAAGAACTAGTAGGAATTATAACCGATGGAGACTTAAGAAGAATGTTGGAGAAACACGATAATCTTCAGGGAATTAAAGCTAGTGACATAATGAGCACGGAACCTAAAAGCATAGAATCCAAAGAACACGTATCAAAAGCATTATCAATTTTAGAAGATAATTCTATTACTCAATTACTTGTCACTCAAGAAGGAAAGTATGCGGGTATAATCCACCTTCATGATATTTTAAAAGAAGGAATTGTATAAAACTATGGCAAACAAAAAACAAAAAACAGCTAACAAGCCCATGTCGTTTCTAAACCATCTAGAAGAACTAAGATGGCTATTGGTACGATCTTCCATGTTCATTTTAGGAGGTGGAGTAATAGCTTTCATATTTAACGACTTTATCTTTAACAAAATTATCTTCGCTCCAAAAAACTCAGACTTTATAACATATAGACTGTTTTGTGAGATTTCCAAATATTTTGATTTTGGCGAAAGTTTCTGTGGTCAAGAACTTCCATTTGAAATACAAAACAGAACAATGGATGGTCAGTTTTCTGTAATCATATGGACATGTGTAACAGCAGGTTTTATAATTGCTGTGCCTTTCATATTAATGGAAATTTGGAAGTTTATAAGTCCAGCATTATATACCAATGAAAAGAAGTATGCTAGACTATTTATAGTTTGTTCTTCTCTTTTATTTTTCCTTGGAGTGCTATTTGGATATTATTTGATTACTCCTTTATCGATTAACTTCTTAACTAACATTCAAATAAGTGACATTGTTAAAAATCAAATTGACATTAATTCTTATATTAGCTTAGTTAAAACAACTTCCATAGCTTGTGGTTTAGTTTTCGAACTACCTATAATCATCTACTTTTTATCAGTTATGGGCTTAGTTTCAGCCGAATTCTTAAGAGAATACAGAAAATATGCTATTGTATTAATTCTTATTATTGCAGCCATTATTACTCCACCAGATGTTGTGAGCCAGATAATAGTTACAATTCCTTTGCTTATTTTATATGAAGTTAGTATTTATATCTCTAAATTCGTACAAAACAAGGCCAGTAAATCTAATAAAGGATTAACAAAACAAAATCAACAATGAAATTAAGAGCGGACAACATTGTAAAAATGTATAAGAAAAGAAAAGTTGTTAAAGGCGTTTCTGTCGAAGTTAATCAAGGGGAAATCGTAGGTCTACTAGGTCCTAACGGTGCTGGAAAAACTACTTCTTTTTATATGATTGTAGGCTTAGTTAAGCCCAACAGTGGTAATATATATTTAGATGACACAAACATTACTGATTTTCCAATGTACAAAAGAGCCCAACATGGTATAGGTTATCTAGCTCAAGAGGCTTCTGTATTTAGAAAACTAAGTATTGAAGATAATATCCTGAGTGTTTTACAACTAACTAAACTCTCTAAAGCTGAACAAATAAACAAAATGGAATCATTAATTGATGAGTTTAGCTTAGAACATATACGAACCAACCGCGGTGATTTACTCTCGGGAGGAGAACGTAGAAGAACCGAGATTGCTAGAGCACTTGCTACAGATCCTAAATTCATTCTTTTAGATGAACCTTTCGCAGGAGTTGACCCAGTAGCAGTAGAGGATATACAACGTATTGTAGCCCAGCTTAAGAATAAAAACATTGGTATTTTAATCACTGATCACAACGTTCAGGAAACTTTAGCCATTACTGATAAAACCTATTTAATGTTTGAAGGTGGTATCTTAAAAGCAGGAGTTCCTGAAGACCTAGTTGAAGATGAGATGGTAAGACGAGTATATTTAGGACAAAACTTTGAGCTTCGTAAAAAGAAAATTACCTTTTAACATTCAAATCAAAAATAAAGGCAGAGAAAACTCTTTAATTTAACTTATAAAGATGTAAAAATAGCTTTCTAAGCAAAATTTTCACATTTCTTTTTTTTGCCAATCTTTAAATTTTATATTTGCATAAAAAATAATGAAAAGTAAACCACTATTTAACCTTCTAACAGCTCTTTTTTGCATAGCTATTTTGAGCTCATGTGCCAAAAAAGAAGAGTTTGTCTACTACCAAGACATTGATACGGTACTTTTGGAAAATGCTTCTAATACAAATTTCCAAACAAAACTACAACCGGATGATTTAATTATGATAGTTGTATCAGCTCAAGATCCAGAGTCTGCTATCCCTTTCAATTTAATGAACACCATGAGTGCCAACCCTACTAATCCTGAAGGAGCTGGACAAATGAAGCAACAGCTTTACCTTATAGACAACCAAGGATATATTGAGTTTCCAGTACTAGGTAGTATTAAAATTGGAGGTTTAACGCGTAGTGAAGCGATTGAATATTTAAACGAAGAAATCAGTCAATATATAAATAATCCCATTATTAATTTGCGAATCGTTAACTTCAAAGTTACAGTTCAAGGAGAGGTAAACCGTCCTGGAGTACACACTATTACTAGTGAAAGATTAACCCTTATGGAGGCAATCTCTTTATCTGGTGATATGACTATCTACGGTAAAAGAGACAATGTTTTAATCATTCGTGAGATAGACGGACATAAAATACCTATTCGAGTAGATATGACTAAATCAGACTTTATTACTTCACCGTATTATTACTTGAATCAAAATGATATTGTATACGTTGAACCAAACAAAACTAGAATTAATTCCTCGGTAGTTGGTCCGAATCTAACTGTTGGGATCTCCGCATTATCTTTACTTGTAACAATTATAGCATTATCTGTTAAATAATTATGATGGAAAATAAATTTGATAACAATGATGATTCAAATATCAACATTCGTGAAGAAATAGAAAAATACATTGTTCATTGGCGCTGGTTTATATTTAGTATATTTCTAGCACTTGCTTTAGCCTTTGTTTATCTTCGATATACACAAAAAACTTATAAAATAAACACTACCATCATTGTAAAAGATGAGAAAAGAGGTGGTGGAATTGCTTCTGAAATGGCAGCTTTCGCTGATCTAGGTATGCTTTCCGGTGGAAAGAGCAACGTAGAGAACGAAACTCAAATTTTAAAGTCTAGAAACCTTACAGAACGAGTTGTTCGTCGTTTACAGTTAAACATTTCTTACATAAATGAAGGAAGAGTTGTAGCTACAACATTGTATGATAACAGCCCTATAAGCTTTAATTTCGTAGATCGCGTTTTTGACTTCGATAGAATCAAATATTCATTCTATGTGAAGAATATAACGGAGGAAAACTTTGAATTATTTAACGAGAAAAAAGAATCTTTAGGTACTTTCCAATATGACACTCCTTTTCCTACAATTTTAGGAGAGTTAATCGTTACAAAGAATGAACCTGCGAGAATACCAACTTTAGATACAATCAAAGAAATTGAAGAATTAGAGGAAAAGGAAGTAATTACAGATTTATTGGTCGAGATTACTCCTGTACAAAGTATAGTTGACAACTATATAAAGAACGTACAAATTACTCCTACGGATAAATTTTCAACAGTTTTGGATTTATCTATGATTGATGCTACGCCAGCTAGAGCAATCGACTTCTTAAACAACTTAGTTATTTTATATAACGATGCAGCTATTTCTGATAAAAGATTTGTATCGGAGAAAACTTCTGAATTCATAGAATCTCGTTTAAACTTAATAACAGAAGAACTAGGTGATGTAGAAAAAACAGTTGAAGGTTATAAAGCAGTAAATGCAATTACAGATATTCCTACAGAACTTGGAATGATTTTAGAGAATGCGAATTCTTATGAAAAACAAATTATTTCAAATGAAACGGAGCTAAAGGTAGTTTCTTCTATGATTGACTTTTTATCAAAAAGTAAACCAAACGAGTTAATACCTGGAAATATCATACAATCAGATGCTAATTCTAATTCATTGATTAATCAATACAATCAGCTGATCTTAGACCGCAATAGAATTAGCGGAAGCTCTACTGATAAAAACCCTGCAGTTATAAAGTTAGACAGCCAAGTTTCTGCGATGAAAGCATCAGTAATGGAGAGCTTGAGAAATTTAGAAAGCAGTCTTAAAATTACACAAAGGGAATTAAACAATAAAGAAAAAGATTTACGTTCAAAACTTGCTCAAGTTCCTAGACAAGAGAGAGAATTCCGTATTATTGATAGACAACAAAAAGTTAAAGAAGCTATCTACTTATACTTATTTCAAAAAAGAGAAGAAACAGCTATTGCATTGGCTGCAACAGATCTAAATGCTAAAGTAATTGATAGCGCTAGAAGCTCAGACAAGCCAGTATCACCAAAAACTACTATTGTACTTTTAGCTGCTTTAATCTTAGGGTCATTAATACCTTTTGCTATCATATATCTACAAAACTTATTAGATACTAAGATTAAAACTAGATTAGATATAGAACAAAACTCTAATGTTCCTTTTATTGGAGATATACCACACTCGGATGACAACAACAAAATTGTCGACATCTCGAGTCGAACAAGTACAGCAGAGGCATTACGTATTATACGTACCAATCTAGAATTTATGCTGAATAGAGTTCCAAAAGGTCAAGCAAAAATGATCTTTCTAACCTCTACTTTCCCTAAAGAAGGGAAAACTTTTACTTCAGTAAACACTGCCGCTACTGTTGCTCTATCTGGTAAGAAAACCCTATTGATAGGTCTAGACTTAAGAAATCCACGTTTAGATGACTATTTATTTTTACCTACAAAAGGAGTTTCTGACTACTTATTACACAAGGAAGATAATATCCATAAATATATAGTAAAAATAGATGGATACGAAAATCTCTTCGCACTACCGGCAGGAACTATTCCTCCTAACCCAGCAGAGCTACTAATGGGAGATGCTATAGGAGATATGTTTGAATCCTTGAGAAAAGAGTACGATTACATTGTGGTAGATACCGCTCCAGTAAGTTTAGTAACCGATACATTACTAATAGCAAAATATGCCGATACATTCATTTACGTTTGTCGCTCTAACTATCTTGACAAACGTATGTTGAAACTACCAAATGATCTATACAAAGAAAACAAGTTACCTAATATGTCCATTTTATTAAATGACACACCAGCAGGTAATAGATTCGGAGGATACGGATACGGTTATGGATATGGATATGGAGTAGATCACGATGCTAAGCAAAATAATGCACCGTGGTGGAAAAAAATACTTCCATTTTTATTCAAAAAATAAAATAAAACAGAGATTTTCTCATAAAAATAGACATGCCCCAAAAAGTATTTAACTTTTTGGGGCATTATTTTTATTGCCATTATTCTACTGACTAAAGTTGCAAACGCTATAAACTTTATAAAATAGAACCTAACAAATACACTGTCATATACTAGTCAAAAGAGTATTTTATTGATTATGGTTAAAACTATAACAAATACCCTTACAAACTCCCAAACCAAATACCGTATATAATAAAATTACAGTCCTTATCCACTAAATTGACAAAATATTAATTATATAAATACTAAATATAAAATATTACATTACTCAAATATCAAATCAATAATTCTAAGGCTTCCATAGCTACTTCTAATGCATTTCTACTAGTAATTTAGTATATTTGCTAAATACCATTTAAGGTTAAAACAGATTAGTTATTTAAATAGAAATAAGATGAGCCAGAAATCTAAAATTATTTACACTCTAACAGACGAAGCACCGATGTTAGCTACGTATTCTTTCTTACCTATTGTACAAGGATTTGCAAAAACAGCAAGCATTGAGGTAGAAACACGTGACATTTCCCTAGCTGGACGTATTTTAGCTAACTTCCCAGAATTTCTAAAAGAAGATCAAAAGATAGCCGACGATTTAAAAGAATTAGGGAATTTAGCAACTACTCCGGAAGCCAATATTATAAAACTTCCAAATATTTCTGCGTCTTTACCTCAATTAAGCGCAGCAATTAAAGAATTACAAGCTCTTGGCTATGCAGTACCTAATTACCCAAGTGAACCCAAAACAGAACAAGAAAAGCAAATAAAAGCTACTTATGCTAAAGTATTAGGTTCGGCTGTAAATCCAGTCTTACGTGAAGGGAACTCAGATCGTAGAGCTCCTAAAGCAGTTAAAAACTATGCTAAGAAACATCCACACTCTATGGGAGTTTGGTCTAAAGATTCTAAAACTAGTGTAGCTTCAATGCAAGATGGAGACTTTTATGCTAGTGAAAAAGCTATGACTATCAAAAATGCTAGTCAATATAAAATTGTTTTCACTGCTAAAGACAATACTACAACTTTACTAAAAGACTATGCTCCTTTGTTAGCGGGAGAAATAATAGATTGCTCGGTTATAAACCTAACTAAGTTAAAGGCTTTTGTAGCTCAATGCAAGCAAGAAGCTAAAGACAAAGGCATTTTATTCTCTACACACTTAAAAGCAACAATGATGAAGGTATCTGACCCTGTTATCTTTGGAGCAGTTGTAGAGGTTTACTTTAAAGAAGTATTTGAAAAATACGCCGAGTTATTCAACGAATTAGGTATAGTTCCTAATAACGGTTTAGGTGATTTATACGCAAAAATATCTGGACATGAACTAGAGGCTGAAATCAAAGCATTAATTGAAAAAACAATGCAAGATGGCCCAGATATCGCCATGGTTAATTCAGATAAAGGAATTACTAACCTACATGTTCCTTCTGATGTTATTGTAGATGCTTCTATGCCAGCAATGATTAGAACCTCTGGACAAATGTGGAATAAAGAAGGTAAAAGCCAAGATACCTTAGCAATTATTCCAGACCGTTGTTACGCGAGTGTTTATCAAACAGTAATTGAAGATTGTAAAGCTAATGGAGCTTATGACCCTACAACAATGGGTTCTGTGCCTAACGTTGGATTAATGGCTCAAAAAGCACAGGAATATGGTTCTCACGATAAAACTTTCTTTGCTCAAGACAACGGGGTTATAGCTATTATAGATGAAAACCAAAACACACTTCTAAGCCAAGAAGTAGAAAAAGGAGATATATTTAGAATGTGTCAAGCTAAAGATGCTCCAATACAAGACTGGGTAAAACTTGCAGTAAACCGTGCTCGCTTATCAGATACACCTGCCATTTTCTGGTTAGATGAAAATAGAGCTCATGATCAACAAATGATTGCTAAAGTTAATCAGTACTTAAAAGATCACGATACTACAAATCTAGATATAAAAATATTAAATCCTGTAGAGGCTACTAAACTTACTTTAGAGCGTATTCGCAAAGGACAAGATACTATTTCAGTAACCGGAAACGTATTACGTGATTACCTAACTGACTTATTTCCAATTCTAGAACTAGGTACTTCTGCAAAAATGTTATCTATTGTTCCATTAATGAACGGAGGAGGATTGTTTGAAACTGGAGCAGGTGGATCTGCACCAAAACACATTGAGCAATTTATAGAAGAAGGTTACTTACGTTGGGACTCTCTAGGAGAATTTTTAGCATTAGGAGCTTCTTTTGAACATTTAAGCCAAACTCAAAATAATTCTAAAGCACTTGTATTAGCTGAAACTTTAGACCAAGCTACTGCAATGTTCTTAGACAATGATAAGTCACCTGCAAGAAGAGTTGGATCTTTAGACAATAGAGGTTCGCACTTTTACCTTGCTATGTACTGGGCACAAGCCTTAGCTAAACAAGAAAAAGATCAAGAATTAAAAGATATCTTCACTCCTATTGCAAAACAAATGCAAGACAATGAGGAAAAAATTAATCAAGAACTAATACAAGCACAAGGACACGCACAAGAGATTGGCGGATACTACCAATCAGATAAACAAGCTACTTCAAAAGCTATGCGTCCAAGTAATACTTTGAATAACATTATTAGTTCTATATAAGGACCAAACTGTTAATAAATAAAAAAACCATCTAGAAATAGATGGTTTTTTTTTATTTTATAATTGGAGTAATTCCTTAGCATGCTCTAAGGCACTACTGGTAATATCTTTTCCTGAAAGCATTTGAGCAATCTCAAGTATCCTATCTTCTTTCTCTAATAAAGTAATAGAGGAAGTTGTCGTACTTGCGTTAGATGTTTTAAATACTTTATAATGCTGATTTCCTTTAGCTGCTATTTGTGGTAAATGAGTAATAGAAAACACTTGCATATGTTTACTCATATTAAACATTATATACCCCATCTTATCGGCTACTTCACCAGAAACTCCTGTATCAATTTCATCAAAAATGATGGTAGGCAAACTAGAATATTTAGCTAAAGTAGCTTTTATAGCCAGCATAATACGAGACATCTCTCCACCGGAGGCTACCTTTTTAAGCAATCCGAAATCCATTCCTTTATTAGCAGAAAATAACAACTGAATTTGATCTTGTCCGTTTAATAAATAGCTATCGCTCCAATGAAAATCAAACTTAAAAGTAGCATTAGGCATACCAACTAACTTTAGAATATCTAAGAGTTGAGCTTCTAAAACAGGTACAGCTTTCTTTCTAGCACCACTGAGTTGCTCGGCTAAAGTGGTTAACTCAATTGCTATAGCATCCAATTTTTCTTGAATCAAAACAATCTCGGATTCTAAATCCTCAGCCAAAAACGCTTTATTACTTAAATCGTTTTCAATAGCTATCAGTTCTTGCACGCTATTTACCATATGCTTTTTCTGCAAAGTATAAAGTAGTTGTAAACGTCCTTGAATGATAGCTAATTGTTCTGGATCTTGTACCACGTTATGGCTTAACTGCTCGACTTCTGCTGCAACATCAGCTAATTCTATTTCTACACTATTGATACGTTCCCACAAGTCTTGGTAACTCTTAGAAAGAGAAGATATTTTTCCTATGGCATTTTTCAACTCTCTTAAGTTGGAAATAACTCCTATTTGATCTTGCTCTAGAATACTTATACTGTATCCTAAATTCTCTAGCACAACTTCCACATTGTTTAAACTTTGTAAAGATTGTTCTAAATCCGCTTGATCTAAAGTGTGCAAATCCGCTTGTTCAAGCTCTTGTAAAAGAAATGAATTATAATCACTTTCCTTGATCAAAGATGCCTTTTGCTCTTGAATTTCTTGTAAATATTTACCTAACTTCTTGTATTGTTTTAATTTTTCTTGGTATTTAGCTAAAGTAGAGTTATTATTAGCTACCGAGTCTAAAATATGCATTTGATAAGCTTGCTCTTGTAACTCACCGGTCTGTGCTTGAGAATGTATGTCAATTAGTACACGACTTAACTCCTGTAAATCATTCAGATTAACAGGACTGTCATTTACAAATGCACGCGATTTTCCGGATGCTAGTATCTCACGTCGAATTATGGTTAAATCTTGATAGTCTAATTCTAACATTTCAAATAGGTTCTCTAAATGATATTGCTTTACATCAAAATGCCCTTCGACAATACACTTTTCTTTTTTGTCTTTCAAAGACCCTAAGTCAGCTCTCTTGCCTTGCAACAATCCTAAAGCACCCAAGAGAATACTTTTACCAGCACCTGTTTCACCAGTAATTATAGAGAACCCCTTGGAAAAAGGAATTTCCAAAGATTCTATTAATGCAAAGTTTTTAATGGTTAGTAATGTTAACATATAAAAAATACTTTTTAGACTATAAACTATTCCAAATACTCGAATTCAAGGGAGCTAGTTTTTTAAGTAAATCTACTACCTTTTTTTTATTTGGGTCTGATATACCGCTATATAAATTTTTAATTTCAGTGCTTTTTGCATCAAAAAATATACGCATTAAAAAAGAGTTGGGTTTAGTGGTATGTACTTTATTAAGTTCAAGCAAAGCTCTATATACACCATCTCTACCTTTTTGGGGATTCTCTACCATATAATCAAGTCCTAAACGATGATAAATATAGAGTCCTTCCATATATTCTTGGTAAGCATTACTAGCCAAATCTGTAGCCAAATAATATCTATTATTTGTACCGTCCCCTTGCTTCCACCCTTTATAATTAGATTGTTGAGCAGTATTAACTATACCTAAAGCGTTTTGAAAATAAGCACCTCCTTGATTCTGTTTAAAAGTATTTGCATCTAATGCAATGAGAATATTTGCATAGAAAGCTATCAAATTAGTTAAGTTTGAATCGGATGAATTAGGATTATACTCTAAAGGTGAAAATTCGATATAAGTAAAAGAAATATCTTTATCATTAAAATTCAATACAGGTGTTGAATAAGTAGAATTAAAGACTGTACGAGTAGATTGAACTTGGAGTGAGCCATTTACTACATTATTAGCAAAACTAGTAATGTTAAAAATAAAAACACAATCTATTCTCTCCAAAGCACTATACTTAGTAGTACCCCAACTTGTATTGTTAATGAAATCTTTTAAAGACTTTTCTAAAGTACTGAAATAAGTAGCATGATTATTACCTAACTGACCATAATTAATATTAACTGAAGCATTTAGCTCCTGCCCCTGCATAGTAAAGCAGCAAAGAATTAATATTAAAAAAGCAATTAGTTTACGCATAATTCTTAATTATTCTTTCCACTATATCTTTAGCTACATCTTCTTTAGTTTTTAATTCCATAGGTTCAATTGTAAAATTCTTGTCAATAAAGGTTACTTTATTGGTTGGCTTACCAAATCCAGCCCCTGGATCATTTAAAGAATTTAATACGATTAAATCTAAATTTTTTCTAAGTAATTTTCCTTTTGCATTCTCCACTTCATTCTGGGTCTCCAAAGCAAAGCCTACTAAAAATTGCTTGTCCTTAATTTCCCCTAAACTAGCTAAGATATCTGGATTTTTTTGCATTTCAATCGAGAAAGTATCATTGTTCTTCTTCATTTTTTGTTCCATAACTTTACTCGGGCGATAATCTGCTACAGCTGCTGCTGCAATCATAATATCAACGGAGTTAAAGTATTTATGACAAGCATCGTACATCTGTTGAGCACTTACCACAGAAACAAGAGTTACATTTGGATGTGAAATACTTTGACTACTAGGTCCACTAACTAAGAGTACCTTAGCTCCTTTTTGAGCTAATTCCAGGGCAATATCATAACCCATTTTACCTGAAGAATGATTTCCAACAAAGCGTACTGGATCAATAGCCTCATAAGTTGGACCTGCCGTTACCAAAGCTGTAACATTATCTAAAGCAAGCTCTTTAGACAAAGAATTTTCTAAAAATGAAATTATATTCTCAACTTCTGCCATCCTACCTTGACCGACTAATCCACTAGCTAGTTGTCCAAACTCTGCAGGTATGATGTAGTTTTTATAATCCTCTAAAGTTTTAAGATTTTTTTCAGTAGAAGGATGGATATACATATCCAAATCCATCGCTGGTGCAATATAAACTGGACACTTAGCCGATAAATATATAGCCATCAATAAGTTATCGCAAATCCCATTAGCCATTTTGGCTAAAGTGTTTGCAGTTGCTGGGGCAATAAGAACTAAATCTGCCCATAACGCTAAATCAACGTGATTGTTCCATGTCCCCTTTTGGTCGGCTGTATTAAAGAAATGAGTATATACAGGCCTTGTGGATAAGGTAGATAAAGTATAAGGGGTAACAAATTGATGAGAAGCAGGCGTCATGATCACTTGAACCTGAGCACCTGCTTTTATAAGTAAACGTACTAAGTTGGCCGTCTTATAAGCAGCAATTCCACCAGTTACTCCTAGTATTATTTTTTTTCCGCTTAATAGTGACATCTGCTCTTAGTATTAAATTATTTTACAGCTTCTTTAAAACTTACTTTTCCTTCTAACCATTCTTCCAATGCTAATGCATGTGATTTAGGAAGCTTTTCGTAAAATTTTGAAACTTCGATTTGTTCTTTATTTTCAAAAACTTCATCTAAACTATCGTTATATGTAGCGAACTCCTCTAACTTCTCAATCAATTCGTTTTTAATTTCCGTATTGATTTGTCCTGCTCTCTTAGCTATGATTGTAATTGCCTCATAGATATTTCCAACAGGCTCCTCAATTTGGCTCTTATTGTAAGTAATTGTATTTACTGGAGCATTTGTTTTTTTTAAATCCATCTCTGTTTCGCTTAAATTATTTTGAAAATTTCTCTAATTCTATGTTTATATCTTCCATCATCTGATCCGCTTTATCCTTATAAACTCCTTCGGGCTCAAAACGAATCAATGTGTCGTACATTAATTTGGCATTTTTTAAACGCTCCTCTAACTTACTATCTACACTATTCATAGCAAGCTTATAGGCTGAATCTAATTTGTAAAAAAGTGCTTCTTCTTTAAATTTAGTTCCTGGGTAATCGTATATAAAATTATCTAATGCTATAATTGCAGAACTATAATTACGTGTCCACCCACCTATCGTATTTAAATGCTTAGCATTCTCAAAGGCTTTTTTCTCCAACTTTTCGTTTAGCTCACCCATGATAGAGTTGGCTTCGAATACATAATCTGAAGTAGGATATTGATCGATAAACTTTTGCAATTTCTCTATAACTTGATAAGTTTCATATTGATCAAAAGAATATTCTCGAGATAAAGGCAAACCACTTTTTATTTCCATAAGGAAAGCTTCTTCTCTATGCTCACTTCTTGGGTAACTAGCAGCAAAATTTCTAAATCTAGGCCCTGCTGTTTCGTAATCCTTTGTATTATAAGTTGCATGAGCAAAATTAAAATAGATAGCCTCAGCATCTGGTCGTCCACGTAAAGGAGTCTCTAACTGCTCATATAAACGCATTGCTCGTCTATATTTCTTTTGTTCATAGAAGTCATTGGCCACTTCTTTTTTTAATTCGAGATCTTCTGATTTCAAAGCTTTTTGCAAAGGACTACATCCTGCAAGGGTAAGCATTAAAAAAGATACTCCGATATATCTTCTCATATAATAGTATATTGTTAAACAAAAGTTCCCTATATTTTTTGACAAGGAAAGCAAGTGCAAATTTAGTTATATAATTGCATTATACAAAAACCTTTTTATACTAAAAAGAAAAGATGTCAAAAAAAATGACATCTTTTCTTAATTAACTGCTTATTAGGCCACTAATTGCAGTCTAATAAGCCAGACAATAATTTTATTTAAGTCTTTTTACAACCCTACCAGGCAAAATAAAGCCCCATAGTCATTAAAAAAAACTATTCCTTTGATTTTATAAGGTATATAATTATTTCACTAATTTTCTATATTGATCCTCTATTCTCTTAGCTAAATCTTGGTCTATATTTACTAAGGGTAACCTAAGGGTATCTTGGCAAACATTTGCTAAACTTAAAATATGCTTAATTCCAGCTGGGTTTCCTTGCTCAAAAATCATATCAATTATCGGCATTAACTCATAATGTAATTCAAAAGCTTTATCTACATCTTTACTCAACCCATATCGAATCATATCTGTAAATTTCGACACAACTCCTTGTCCAATTACTGAAATCACTCCAGAACCTCCTGCTAAAGTCATTGGTAATGCTAGAACATCGTCACCTGAAATTACAAGAAAATCTTCTCTTTGATTTAATCTAATTAACTCCATTGCTTGAACTATATCTCCTGCAGCCTCTTTTATAGCTACAACATTCTTACACTCATTAGCTAAACGCATAACCGTACTTGGAAGCATATTACTAGCTGTTCTACCAGGAACATTATATAGAATTATAGGTAAAGGACTATTGTTAGAAATCTCCTTAAAATGCTGATAAATTCCTTCTTGAGTAGGCTTATTATAGTAAGGAGAAACAGATAAGATCGCTTGAAAACCATCAAGATCACCTTGTGTTAACTCCTGTACTACTTCTGTGGTATTATTACCACCAAGCCCTAAAACCAATGGTAAGCGGCCATTATTTACTTTTACAACCACCTTTTTCACCAACTCTTTTTCCTGCTTACTTAAGGTCACAGATTCCGCCGTTGTTCCCAAGACAACTAAATACTCTACTTTACCTGAGATAGAATACTCTACTAATTTTTCTAAAGCCTCTACATCGATGCTTCGGTCACTCTTAAACGGTGTAACTAAAGCTACTCCTGTTCCAACTAATGCTTGCATAACTTACTGGTTGTTGATTTTTTTATTTATTGACTATTGGTTTTCTTAAACCTTTTAAACAGTCTAAAACAACGGTAATAAATCCGTTAGGTTCTAGATCTTTTACTTTAATTTCTAAATGAGATATTGATCTTTTACCTTTAAAGACCCCTATCTTCAGATTAGCATTACTAATTAAAGTAATATATTCCAAAGCAGGTATATCTCTTAGATAATAACTTAACAGCATATCAAATTTTTTTTCTATAAAGGCTGCTACTACAGGATCTTTTGGTACTGCTGTTGTAGAAAAACTATTTATATTAAAATAAGTAAGGTTCTCCAACGAACATTTTTCCTGAGTTTCTCCATAGACCAATATAGAAATATTTTGGTTTACTCCCATTCGCTGGTGGATAGTTTCCACAAGCATGGGCACATACTTCTGGTGTTGGGCACTAACTAAAACACCGATATCCTTGATTTTAAAATCGAAGGAATCAGGAAGCCCAGCTAACTTGGCTTTACGCACAACTTTTCTTAAAGAACCGTTCTTCCATAACTGAGAAAACATACCAACTGATTTTTGTAAAAATAATCAAATTGCACTTCAAATATACTATTTTAACAGGGTTTTTATTTGATCATATCAATAAATTGCTGTTCAGTTAAAATGCTAATTCCCAACTTATTAGCTTTCTCTAATTTGGCAGGCCCCATTTTTTCACCAGCAATAACAAAATCAGTTTTTGAAGAAATAGAACTACCATTCTTCCCACCATTATCTTCTATTGCTTGTTTTATTTGATCCCTTGTCATTTGACTAAACACTCCTGAGACAACAAAAATTTTACCTGCTAAAGAATCTGACACTATTGTAGATGGTTTTTCTTTGACAGCCATTTGTACACCATAGAGTTTTAATCTCTGTATGATCTGGATATTAGTATCGCTACTGAAAAAATCTATTACACTTTGGGCAATACGTTCCCCTATTTCATCTACTTGAATTAAATCTAAAAAACCCGCATGAGAAAGAGCATCGATATTTTTGTAATGCAATGCTAATTTCTTGGCCACTGTTTCTCCGACAAATCGTATTCCTAAACCAAACAAAACCCTTTCGAAGGGAACCTGTTTGCTTTCTTGGATTCCACTCAATAAATTCTCAGCAGACTTCTGTGCCATACGCTCTAATGGCAATACTTTATCTAGAGTTAACTCATAGAGGTCGGCATAATTATTTACTAGGTGATTCTTACACAACAATACAACGGTTTCCTCCCCCAATCCTTGAATATCCAGCGCTTTCCTTGAAATAAAATGTTGTATTCTCCCTGCAATTTGCGGGGGACAGTATTGATGATTTGGACAGTAATGCTGCGCCTCACCAATGGTTCGCTTTAATGCAGTATCGCATTCTGGACAATGCGTTATATAAATAGTCTTAGTAGAACTACTAGAACGGGCTTCAAAATTTACTCCTACAATCTTGGGAATAATTTCACCGCCTTTCTCTACAAACACTTTATCATTTACACGGATATCTAGCTTAGCAATTTGATCAGCATTATGCAAAGATGCACGCCTTACTATACTTCCAGCTAGTTGTACAGCTTGTAAATTAGCAACCGGGGTAATAGCACCCGTTCTACCTACTTGATAAGAAATACTCTCCAGGGTAGTTTCAACTTGTTCAGCTTTAAATTTATAGGCTATTGCCCAACGTGGTGCTTTTGCAGTATAGCCCAACTCTTGTTGATCTAATAGATCATTGACCTTAATTACCACCCCATCGGTTTCATAGGCTAATTCACTACGGTGCTTATCCCAATATTCTATAAATTGAAAAACTTCTTCAATGCTGGATACTACTTTTGAAATCGAAGGAACCTTAAAGCCCCAATCTCTAGCATGCTCTAAAGACTCCATTTGCGTATTAAAAGGTAAACTATCCCCAACAACATTGTATAGTAAGCAATCCAAAGGGCGTTTTGCTACCTCAGCACTATCTTGCAACTTTAAACTTCCTGAGGCAGTATTACGAGGATTAGAATAAGGTGTTTCTCCCTTTTCTATTAACTCTTTATTCATCTTATTAAAACCAGCCAATGGAAGAACAATTTCGCCCCTAATATCAAACAAAGCCGGATACTGACCTGTTAACTTTAAAGGTACAGATTTTATAGTACGAATATTTGCCGTAACATCATCCCCTTGAGTACCGTCTCCTCTGGTAACGGCCTGCAATAAAACACCGTCCTTATAAGTGATACTAATTGAAGCTCCATCATATTTCAATTCACAAGTATAACCACTTGGCACATGTCCCAATGTCTTGTGAATCCTAGTTTGCCATTCCACTAAATCATCAAAAGAATAAGAATTATCTAGCGAATACATTCTAGTTTTATGCTCAACAGTTTTGAAGTTTTTAGTAATGGCACCACCCACACGCTGAGTAGGGGAATCACTAAGTGCAAACTCAGGATACTGCTTCTCCAAAGCTTCTAGCTCTTTGAGTTTAAGATCAAATTCATAATCACTAATTGTGGGAGTATCTAATACATAATAATTATAATTATGTTGATTTAACTCCTTAGTAAAAGCGCTAATTTTATTCCTTATATCCATTGAAAACTTATAACTTCAACATTTCTTTAAACTGATTATATAACACGCCATCGCTTAAAATAGCACCTTGTTCAATAATATTGAAAACCTCCTTATTGCGATCATCCCCAAACTCTTTGTTACCATGTTTAATTTCTACCTCTTGAGTAAACACGGCGTCGCTCAGCCACTGCAAACCTTGCTTTGTTAAAAAGTCAATATCTTGTTGCAAGCTTTTTATAACGATAGTTTGAATACTCTTATCATTAAAGCCAAACAAAAATATATGGTTCTTAGAGTAGTGCTCTAAGTATTGGGCATTTGTTAAAACGCCTTCCCAAACTAAATCGGAAAAAACATCTAATTCTTGTTCCGCAACTTCGGGCTTAGACACCTTGATTTGATCCCATTCCTTTTTATCTATTTGCTGCGTAGCTAAAAAGTTACTAAACTCTTGGTGTAATTCCTCTAATTGTTCCTTTGTAAGACGAGTATATTTCATAAAACTAAATTTTAAAAGTCAAAAATACTAATTCTAGTAAAGAAACCCTATTTATAAAAAAACATATATTATTACCAG
>CANROJ010000015.1 GCA_947632215.1 uncultured Flavobacterium sp.
ACTAACTAACTAACTAACTAACTAATAAATCAACCACGTGAAATCTTTCACAGCCTAATTCAGTAGTAAATATTCTATAATACAACTTACAAAAAAAGTTAAGTTCTACTTGGTATCTATACCAAGCAGAACTTAACTTTTACTAAAATATTACTATACATATACCCTAGCTAAAAACACAAACAACCGCTAAAAGCATAAATAATAAATTACAATATTCTTAACCTACAACTTGTTCTTGGCTGCTATAATAGCTATTCTGGTAGACGATAAATAGAGGTATTTAAGGCTATTCTATATTCGATCTTTCCCTCTTTGGAAACACTTAGTGCTTTTACGTAACCAAATTCATCTAAGTCATATTTAAAGTCAAAAACTTCACCAGTTCTATTATTACTAATAGAAACAATATTTCTCTTTGCTCCCTGAACAAGACTCAGCATTTCGGTACCTGGAATGTAAGCATAGAATAAATTATAACTAACATTCATAAAAGGTCCATAACCATTATTATAAGCAATCGATAAATCTACTCCATCACCTGAAACACCCACTAAGTCACCAAAACCATTATATTCATAAGAATAAACTTGGTTATTATCCCTAGCCTTAGTGATAGATGAATTAGTATAATCATAATTCACGACATCTGTATCGCTCACTAACTTAGACACATTCACTCCATCATACTCAACACGCCAAGTAGTGGTACTACTTCCATCTAATGCAATGTCGATAGAACTTAGCTTAGAAGTATCAGAATAAGCGAAGCGATACAATTCACTCTTAGCTGACTTAGAAGGCTCTCCAGTACCTTTTACTGTTAAACTCAACGGTTGAATATTACGATTATATTGCACAGAAATGGTATCTGCCCACGACCCACTAGTACTATTTATTATCATGCGATCGACTACCACATAATCACCATTACTTGGTAAAGGACTATAAACAGAAGCATCCGAAGATACACAACCTATCCACAATAATCCTAGACTAAAAATCAAACCAAATTTTATTAAATTTTTCATTCTATATTAAATTTATTATATACGAATATAGCAAAAAAAAATAGTAGTAAGCAATGGCTTACTACTATTTTAAATATTATTTATTGTAAAAAATTAAGGATTTTGCGGTCTTAATTCCAAGTTAGCATTAATCTCTGATCTTGGAAACTGAAATCTAAATTTGTCGTATCCTACAGGATAGATAACCTTTGTATCAGGAATAGCACCATGATTACTTTCCACAACAGTACCATCTTTCATAACAAATGGAGTTGCACGATCCAGCGGAATCTCCCAACGACGGATATCAAATAATCCAAATCCTTCTCCCCAAAGTTCAATACGTCTTTGAACGCGAATTTCTTCTCGTAGAGCATTTCCAGAAAGACTAGCTGCAGAATAACCAGGTAAACGTGTTGCCATGAATTCTTCTAAAGCACTTTTCGCTGCACCTACATCGCCATTTTCAAAAGCAGACTCTATATAATTCAGCATCATTTCAGAACTACGCATAAAAATGTAATCTCCTTGCATCGCCGATTTATCAATCATTTTAATACCTGTATATTCCGGTAATAGTCCTGTTAAAGTCTCTCCCCTGTAATTAATTATGGTATCAGTCCCGTTGTAAACCCAAGCTCTTCTTTTGTCACCAGGAGCGATCTGAGCAGCTAACCTAGCGTCAAATAATTTAGGAGTACGAGAATAATTTGCATATCCAGTATTAAATGCATCCATATGAGAGAAATAAGAAGCAAATGAAGTTGTATTACTTCCATTAATATCTATTCCCCACATATTATCCACATTATTCAGCACAGAAAACCCATCTTTATTAATAGCGTCAAAGTCGTTTGCCTTTATTTGACCTCCTAAAGCCTTGGAAGCATAGTCTTGCGCTTTAGCCCAATCCTTTTGGAACATATAATATCTAGACAAAAAACCCGCTGCTGTTTTTCCATCAATTATTTGCCTATCGCCACCATTACTACCACCTTGTAAAATATTATAAGCAGTTAAAAAATCATTCTCTATAAATTGATAAACAGTATTAGAATCTACACGATTATTAAACAAAATTAAATTACCCTCTTCATCAACAGTTTCGTAATTCACTCCCATATCTCCCCATGCCAACATACGCATTTGATTGAAATTAGCAAAACCACGTAAAGCAAGTGCTCTCGCATAAATCTCACTATTCGTATAATCATGTATAGCACTTTGAGCAAACTGAATAATTAAATTTGCGTTGTGAGCCAATTTACCATAATAATTATATGTAAGTGCTGATCGACCACTACTTTCAACCATAGCAGTATAATTGTACTGGTATACGAAGAAATTGGAACTTGGAAAAACAATATCAGTTCCCATTACATCCATGATAATATCAACTGCTTTTTGGCCAAAATCTTCGTGTATATCGACATTAGCAATTCCAAATGTGATCATCGAGTTGTTTGTTCCCGCAGCCAAACTATTGGTAAAATTCATTGCAGCCTCTGGAAATCTTGCCAGGTCAGCAATTTTCTCCGTAGAGAAATCATCATTCAAATCAGTTTTTGTATAGTCAGAACTACATGAAATTGCTCCAAAAACAACAAGACCGATTAAACTATAAACTATTTTTTTCATATTGTCATTTTATTTTAAAGTGAAATACTAACTCCAAACATGTACGAAGAATACAAACTATATCCAGATCCATTTAATCCTGATAAGTTTAATCTTGGATCATATCCTTTTCTCTTTGATAAAATAAATGGATTATCAACCATAGCATACACACGCACTTTATCAACACCAATTCTATTCAAAAATGCGTCTTTGAAAGTATAACCTAAGGTAACATTTTGTAGCGACAGATAATCAGACTTAATCAAATACATAGTTGATCTACCATAAGCACTTTGCGCATCCTCTACGTAAATTGAAGGCATTGAACCATTTACATTATCAGGCGTCCATGCTTTACCATAGTCTTTATGCATATTGTATCCTGGTCTTAAACCAAAATAACTATAATACTTTGAATCCATTCCGTATCCTCCTGCTTGATAAGCAAAAGTAGCATTAAGATCAAAATTTTTATAGGTTGCGTTTAACCCAAAACCACCATAAACCTTTGGAATTGAGCTTTTACCTATTCTTTGATCAGTAGCATTATTCCAGTCTTCAACAACAGTACGAGTACCATCATCTTCTACTTTGATAAACTGAGCATTACCATTATCCTTATTAACTCCTACATACTCTTTCATATAGTAATCATATAACGAACCACCTTCTTCACGAATAAACTGTCCTGAAATAATTCGTTGTTGATCAGCTGGTAAACGAGTAATTTTATTCTTATAATGAGTAAGGTTGAAATTAACGGATAGATTAAAATCTTCTGAACGAACAACATCTCCAGTCAACGAAATTTCAAAACCTTTATTAGTCATATCTCCTGCATTGTAAGGCACAGTTGCAACACCACTTAAAATTGATACAGGAACATAAAATAACATGTCGTTTACATCTCTTTGAAAATACTCTGCGTCAATAGTAATTCTACCATTAAGCACAGACCCTTCAAAACCAACATTTAAATTTTTATTTTTCTCCCACGTAATATCTTTGTTACCTTGAAATACTTTTGTTACCGTTATTGGAGCATTAGCATCAAAGCTAGGAGTCACTTCCCACTTATCCATGTATGGATTTGTAGTATTCAAGTTGTCATTTCCTTGTTCCCCGTAACTTCCTTTTAGTTTTAAGTTATCTAACCATGCAATATCATTCATAAATGATTCTTGAGAAATTATCCAAGCTAATCCAACTCCAAAGAAAGTACCCCATTTATTATCTGGAGCAAAATAAGACGAAGCG
The DNA here is from genome assembly GCA_947632215.1 of uncultured Flavobacterium sp. GTDB lineage: Bacteria > Bacteroidota > Bacteroidia > Flavobacteriales > Flavobacteriaceae > Flavobacterium. Next base: position 3,888 of record CANROJ010000015.1, read on the forward strand.
TCTCTACGAATACTAGCGTTAACAAAATACTTATTGTCATAACCGTAGTTAACTCTTGCGAAATAACCTTCTAATTTATAAGTATTATTACCTCCGGAAGCATCTCCAATTACAGCTGCTTGATCAATATAAGGAGAATCAGGGAATAACATATTTGTACGTTGCACATACAAACGATCATCTTTTTTATCCATAGATTCATGTCCTAACAATACGTCTAAAGAATGCATTCCAAACCATTTATTATATTGTAATAATTGTTGATTTGTAATAGAAAAAATTGATCTATCTGTCTGCGAAACACGTCCATTTGGAAGAGTTCCACTTCCGTATACTGGATTCTGAGTAGTTCTTAACATTGAAGAGTAAAAATCTCCTGATAAAACATATTTAAAAGTTAAACCATCTAAAATCTTCACATCTATAAATCCATTTGCAAAAACTTGATTTATAGTATTCTTTCTAACATTATTTCTCCCTTCTGCAACTGGACTTGATCCACCACCAAAAGGACGCGAATAACCTGTAATACTACCTGAACCATCATCATACAAAACATCTCCACTCTGATCATGCATTAATTCCCCTTCGCGTGTGTATGCTAAAACAGGGTATATTGGAGCAATTGTATTTGTCCAGAAAAATGGATCAACAAAAGCTGAACTACCACCTGTTGCATAACCTCCACCCATAGGATCATTCTGAATAATATTAGAATATGATAAACTACCTCCAATTTTGAATGTCTCATTTATCTTAGAATCTAAATTTAAACGAGCCATAGTCTTATCGTAAGTCTGAGTATCTACAATACCTTCATTAGAGTCATACCCTACAGACATATAATACTTAGTATCTTCACTACCTCCTGAAATACTAATGTTATTCTGATTTATAAATCCATTTCTATAAATAAAATCATCCCAGTTTTCTTGATATAAAGCCACTGCATTAGGGTTAAATTGCCCATTAGCATCAACTAGCTCTGTATCCTTCACATTAAAATTATTATATCCTAAACCATATCCACGTTGTTGAGGATTACCGTTAACATAGATTAAATTTGACGCAGCTGCTTGTCCAGCATCACCCCATGACATTCCTTGACGTGCGTAAGTATTTCTCAATGCACCGTGATAACCTTCATAATACTCTTTAGGAGAATTCATACGATTATACTCTCTATAATTCTTATCAGCTACTCCTATTCTAGATTCAACATTAACTTTCACAGCACCTGCTGTTCCTTTTTTGGTAGTTATAATAATAACCCCATTTGCCCCTCTATTTCCATAAAGAGCAGCAGCAGAAGCATCTTTTAAGAAAGAAACTGACTCAACGTCGTTATTATTGATAGAATTCATGGTTCCATTGAAAGGAATACCATCTAAAACAATTAATGGCTCAGAGCTAGCAGAAATACTTCCTAACCCACGGAAACGAATAACAGGTTCTTGACCTGGTGCTCCAGAGGAATTAAAAACCTGAACTCCCGCAACTTTACCAACCATTCCTTGAGTAACGTTAGAGGCAACAACATCTCTAATCTCTGCTCCACTTAAAGTAGACACAGATCCAGCAATTGATCCTTTACTTTGTACACCATAAGCTGTTACAACAAGTTCCTCTAATTGATTGCTCTCGCCGAACATCTCCAAATTGTAGACATTAGCAGCTCCTACTGTATACTCTACAGTTTTCAATCCCACGAATGAGAATACAAGTACATCACCCGTATTAACTTGTACCGAATAGTTTCCATCCAAATCTGTCTGTACACCATTACTAGTACCTTTCACCATAATTGTCACTCCTGGAAGTGGCAATCCATTTTCACCTACAAATCCTGTAAGCTTCTTACTTTGTGCGAATCCTACTTGTACTACAAACACAAGTAAGAGACCCAAAATCCAATTGTACTTTGATTTCATGTATTTAATGATTAGTTAGTGAAACAAATCTAACAAAATTTTCACATAATTTTACCATATCACAACATTTATATAATACAAAATAACCTCATAATTAAATAATCACTAAATAAAAATACACAAATACAAAAAATAACTATATTTTAAATTAAAATACTTAATATATCTCTAAATTTAAAGAATATAAAAGAGAAATTAATTTGACATAAAATTTCACTAGACTAAAAAAACATCATTTTATTAAAATCTACATAAAAACAATCAAATAGCAAAAATAACACCTACAGTAAAGGTAATTTCCATTAATTATAACAAATAAACAGTCATAATTATAAAAATAAAACAAATACACCATCTATTTAACATTTCATCAAAATTACATTGCTTCAACATTAAACATCAAAAACGCACCTTAAAAGATGAAAAACTAGCATTCCTGCACATATATGCATTTAAACACAAGCTAAAAACAGCTAGTGAGGCATAATTATTAAAAATACGTCAAAGATATACTTCCTGGAAAATAACAATTCTAGTCAACCTTATAATACTGAAATAAAAAAGGCATCCTTATTTGGATGCCCTAGTATATAATATAAGCTAATTATTACTCTTTTAAAATATGTCTAGAAATAACTACTTTTTGTATTTCTGTAGTTCCCTCCCCGATAGTACACAATTTTGAATCGCGATAAAACTTTTCTACTGGAAAATCTTTTGTGTATCCATAACCTCCATGAATCTGAACAGCTTCATTAGAAACTTTCACACAAACCTCAGAAGCATACATCTTAGCCATAGCTCCAATCTTAGTAACTGGTTTATGATTGTTCTTCAAATATGCCGCTTTATGTAAAAGTAATTCGGAAGCTTCTATCTCTGTAGCCATATCAGCTAACTTAAAACCTATAGCTTGAAACTCACATATAGGTTTTCCAAATTGAACCCTCTCTTTTGAATACTTCAAAGCAGCCTGGTAAGCACCTTTAGCTATACCTAAAGACAAAGCACCTATAGAGATTCGACCACCATCTAAAACTTTCATTGCTTGAATGAATCCTTGCCCAACTTCACCTAGTCTATTAGCATCAGGAACTCTACAATTATCAAAAATAAGCTCTGCCGTCTCAGAAGCTCTCATTCCTAACTTATTCTCTTTCTTACCTGAGCTAAATCCGGGAGTCCCCTTCTCAACAACAAAAGCGCTCATCCCTTTGGAATCTCCTTTCTCGCCAGTACGTACAATGACCACTGCCAGATCGCCTGAAATAGCATGGGTAATAAAATTCTTAGCACCGTTTAAAATCCAATAATCACCATCCTTTACAGCAGTAGTACTCATTCCTCCAGCATCAGAACCAGTATTGTGCTCGGTAAGTCCCCAAGCCCCAATAAATTCACCACTAGCCAATTTAGGAAGCCATTTATTCTTTTGCTCTTCATTTCCAAACTCTAATATATGATTGGTACATAAAGAATTGTGGGCAGCAACAGATAACCCTATAGAAGAATCAACTTTTGATATTTCTTCCACAATAGTAATATACTCATGATACCCCAACTCTGAACCACCATATTTCTCAGGTACTAAAATACCCATATACCCCATCTGACCAAGCTTCTTGAATAAATCTACTGGAAAAGTTTGGTTTTCATCCCATTCCATCATAAATGGGCGAATATGTTGTTCAGCAAAATCTCTAATAGATTGAGCTATCATACTTTGTGTCTCGTTATATTCAAAATTCATAATTAATATGTTTTAGTTGCTAAAATCAAATATAAACTAAATAAATTAATAAGAAAATTTGAACCAATAGATTAAAGCAGATTTTGCAAAAAATTCCAACCTAAAAAACATCAACAATAAATTACCATATAACCTAAAGATCAAAAACAGAGGAACGCTTAGTGTAAATCAAATCTTTTAGTTTTGCAAGGAAAGCTAAAGTTAAATAGAAAGCAAAAGCTAATCCTAAGGTAAAAAAGGAAAGGTAAATAAAGAATATCCTAATACGAGCTGCTTTAATACCGATGCGCTCACCAATTCTCGAAGAAACTTTAAAGCCATATCTTTCAAAAAAATATCTAATATTATTTATCATAAACAAACCTGATTAACAACCCTAAAATACAAATATTTAGTCTTAAGTAAAGAAATTCCAGGAAATACCAAAACGCAGAGCAAAATCACGATAAGGATAATTTGGCGCACTATAATAATTATATCCAGTTACACTTGAATTAAAATGTTCCAAGATTAAGAAAATCTTAGCTGTCCTTATTTTCATATCAATAAAAAAATCAAAGACGGGGTAATCTCCAATTTGTACTTTATCCTGCACAAAAAAGGATCCTAACAATGGATTATAATTATTTCCGTAATATTTAGAAAAATACTTAAAACTGATTCCAGTCTGAAATTTTAAAGCTTTATCAAAAAACGCGTCTGTATAATAAAGAGTATTCCTTGTCAGAAATGCCGGTACATTTACAATATTATCTGATTGCTTTACATTCTGATATAGTATAGTATTATCTAATCCCCACTTTCCAAAACGTATATCCTTGGAAAGTTGTAACGAAACATAATCAATGTCATTTCCATATTGCTTTGGCGTAGTTATTATCTGCTCAGGTATCCCAAAGTCATTATATACCGCATTATCATTAGAGAAATAAAGTTTGTCCTTCATCTTAGAATAAACACCTGTTAATTCAAAATAAGGAGTACTTAAAGACACGTCTACCTGACTAATCTTTTCATTTTTAAAATCATTATACCAATTGTAACTAACATAGTCACTCTGATATAAATAAAAACTTAAATCACCAATTCGTGAACTATTCTCAAATGAGGCTCCTACCTGCCACTGGGGCGCAATTGTATAATCTAAAGCAAATTGTATATTCCTAGTATTATCATTACCAACAGAATTACTTAACATAGCCTTAGCCCTCCAATTATCTTTTTTATAAAGATACTGACCTCCCACAAGGGCAATGTCTTTACTTATGTGATCTGGAATTCTACTATCTTGGATATAAGTAATGCTTTTATAGTAATAACGATGATGGTGAAAGTCCACAAAAGCTTCTAACTTACCATAATCGCTAGAATTCAAACCAACTGCAACTTTATTAAAGAACTTATTATACTTGGTTTTATTATCAATACTATTCTTAAAGGCATTGCCGAAACGATAACTATCATCGTAAATATTATTAATATCAGCTTGCTTAAATTCAAAAAACTTGTCTTCATAAACAAATTCATGACTTACAAACAGACCGTTTCTAAAATCCTTATTTATCTGATATTGTTGATTAACAAAAATCCTTTTCCCTTTTAAAACCGTCTCTACATCTCTAAAATAAACATTAAGTCTCTCTCTCTTATTATATGGTTTTACGCTTGACTCGAATAAATTCAAATCCCTTATTCCGCCATTCTGTCCATTAGTAAAATCCTGTGCAGTAAAATGCGTACGAAGAAGATACCTTTTATTAGGTGAAGAGTAACTTGCTCCAAAACGAAAATTACCACTAGAACTCAACTCATTGATGTAGCGACCAACAGAACGCAAACCTTTATAACCAATTGAGAAATTAAAGTTCTCACTAGTATTCATAGTGATAAGTGCATCCAAGTTTTGTCCTTGTTTTAACACTGACTTATAATACAGGTCAGTATAAGGTGTAGGTACGTTGTAATACTTTATGTCTTCAATTTGCATATACGCGAACTGTTTTCCACGAAATCCAAAATCAGGAAATACATCCTTTACACCCGAATCATATTTAAGGGTATTGTATGTTTGACCTACGTTAGAAAAAGCCAATAAACCAAAATTATCTTTACGCAGGTAGTTATAGGTGTAAAACTTTTTTATACTAAGAGCAGTGTCCACAACAATTGTATCATTATTAATAGATATAATTTTATAGTCCTTTATTGAGGCAATAGAATCAGTATTCTTAACGTTACGTAAGCTTTTCCATTCCTTCTTCTTAGGTTCTTGTTCTTGTTCTGGTTCCTGTTGATAGTTAAGCTGATTAAAGTTTAAGTCCTGTTGAGCACTCAGGCTTAAGCAAAACATTAAAACCATAATCGATAGATACTTATGCATAAAAATAAATTTTGCTCAAAGTTAATTCTATTTTTCAATAAAAATAATCCTACTTACAACAATATGATCCTTTCAAAGTAAATATAATGTTTCTTCATAGAAATTTGGAGATAAATAAAAAGATAATACCTCATAAAAACACAAGGGTTACGCCTATAAGACGTAACCCTTGCTATTTTACTTTTGTAGAAAGCACAGAACTATCTAGTTCCACCTGCCCACCATACGTTCTCTGTATAAACATATCTTCCGTCTCCGAAAGCAGCTTGTACAAATGGATTACTTACTACGTCACTTTGACCATAAGTAAACCTAAGAGGGAAAGTATTTTCACCAGGGAAAAGAAGTGGAATATTCTCTTCTCCCATAGCTTTCCATCTACGAATATCATTGTAAGCTTCAATAGCTTCTACCTCGTTAAAAGAGATATACTTACTTTGTGCAATAGTCTTAATCAAGTCATTTCCTGTTAATCCCTCAGCAAGTGGGTATGTATACCCTGGGTAAGTTAAAGTCTGTCTTTTGTTTAACCCTAAAGCAATACCTTCTTTAAGAGCTTCGATTGCCAAAGCATCTTGTCCAGTACGAGCATAAGCTTCTGCTTGGATAAACTTAAGTTCGTGCATACTTAATAAATAGATAGCATTACCTCTATTATTAACATCTGTAGGACTAGAAATTCCTGAAAGTGAATAAGCACTTTGACTAGGAACAATGGTCTTACTAGCATCCACAAGCGAAAGAGTTCTACTGATTTCTACGTCATTTTCATCATAAATAATCTCAGTAGGAACAAAATAATCAACTAGACGTGGATCATTTGGGTCATTAGCTTGCATTACATTAAAGAAAGTTTGAGATCCAAAAAGAGCAGTTCTCTCTACAGCAAAAGTATAGAAAGGGTAAGGCACTTTACCATCTTGTAACATAAACTCGTCTTTTCTATCGGTAAAAGATTGATCAACTAATGCGATAACCTCGTTGTACTGAGGAGCAACATGCGATAAACGCATTGTATAACGAGCCTTTAATCCATAAGCTGTCTTTACCCAAGCGTTAGTATTTCCAAGGAAAATAATGTCTTGAGCTCCCATAGATGGGTAGTTAGTTGAAGCCTTTAAATTTGCAATTGCATTATCTAATAAGGTAAAAATCTCCTTATAAATATCTTCTTGTTTGCTTAATTCAGCAATAGAGTTATTTACATCTAAAGCATCAAAATATGGAACATCACCAAACAAGTCAGTAAGAATAGCTAAATTATAAGCCTTTAAAACCTGTGCCATACCTAAAGCATGTACATTTCCTTCTTCTGTACCTCCTTCAGAACATTTCTCAATGATGATATTTAAGTTACGCAATGTACTATATATAGTACCCCATGAGTTATTATAAGTAGAAGATAAGATTGGCTCACCTACTCTAACTTGAGCATTATACATTTGATTATATGCTCCTCCTAATAATTCTGTATAAACAGAACTATAGAAAGCTAAATCTGACCCTGTAGTACTAAATGCGGACTTAACCATCATGTCAGTAATGATGTATTTACTCTCTACATCCTGAGGGTTATTCTGATCTTTATTTATATCATCCATCTTATCCTCTGAACATGATTGTAAAGCGAAAGACGATGCTATTATAGTCAGTACTAAATATTTAATTCTTTTCATTTTCTTTACGATTTAAAATGTAACGTTAACAGAGAAACCAAAACTTTTTGCCTGTGGGATTGAATAGTGCTCAAACCCTCCTGCCATATTATTGTTTCCTTGAGTTGCCTCTGGGTCAAGATTTGGCATTTTTGACCACAATAATAAGTTACGTGCAAAACCAGAAACTCTTAAGTTTACTTTATCATGCCATATTTGCTCAAAAGTATACCCTAAAGATAAATCTCTAATTTTTACAAAACTAGCATCATAAACAACACTTTCTGTAATGCTACTCATAACATCCTCATACTTTTGTCTTGAGTTTGCGTCGATAGCTACTTCGTTTTTAACGAAAGAACCATCAGCTAACTGAGTAACCCCGTCAAATACAAAAGCAGTTTCACGGTCTAAAGTACTAAGTCCTGTTCCATATAGACCCATACCCATATTAGAACCACTATACATACTACCTCCGTTTTTCCATTCAAGTGTAGCACTTAAATTCCAGTTTTTATAAGAAAGACTTGTAGAACCACCTAAAATAAACTTAGGAGAAACTTCACCTAGAGCCTTAATTTCACCAGAAACTGGCATACCTTCAGCATCCACTACAATATTCCCGTTAGGATCTCTTTGGAAACCAATACCGTAAATTACAGGGAAACGATCACCAACATTGGCTCTAATTTGAGGAGAAACGAATCCTCCAAGCATAATGCTACTAACTCCCTCTTTTAATTCATCAACGTAAGAATCTACTTTAGAAAAGTTTGCATTGATTGTCCAATTCCAATCTGGGGTACTAACAATATTTGCAAAAGCAGTAATCTCATGAGCTACTGTATGGATTTTACCACCATTAGTAACCATTTGAGCAGCTCCAGTTGAACCAGCCAATGGAACAGCAAATATCTGATCTTTCACATCTTGTCTAGAGAAAGTATAATCTAAACCATAACGATTATTAAAGAAACGGAAGTCTCCACCAAATTCAAAACTCTTAGTGTTTTGTGGTTTTAAGTTTGGATCGTAAATAGTTGAACTAGCAACATATGACATTACTCCACCTACTGGATATAAGACAGGAGTACCACTCCAGAATCCACCACCATAAGAAGGTGTAGTGAAATAGTTGTCATAGTAATCACCAGCTTGACCAACTTCAGCATAGGAAGCACGTAGTTTACCAAAACTTAAAATAGAGCTATCTTGTAATGCTGCTAATTCCGTGAAAACAAACCCTAAAGAAACAGAAGGATAAGTAAATGTTCTATTACCACGAGGCATAGAAGATACAATATCGCGACGAACCGTAGCGTTTAAGAAAAGCATGTCTTGGTAAGTAAAACCAACATTAGAGAAAAACCCTACCGTTCTTTTACGACGACGATTTTCAACAGAACTAGTATTTAATGCATTAGCAATTGTTGGCCAACCACCAAAATTAAAGGTAGATCCATAATCATCGTAACCTTTAGAGTCATTCTCATTAAATTCATTTCCTACCATTATATCGAAACGTAAATCGTCTCCTAAATACATATCGTAGTTAACAGTAAATAAAGAGTTCCAAACACTATGTGTTACACCAAATAGATTAATATTTGAAGTTGAACCATTTAAAACTGCAGCATTTGCCATTCCTGAACCATACTCATATACATCACGGTAGTGTGTAGTATAATTATCTAAACCTCCCTGGAAACGGAAACTTAAGTTTTTAGAACCATCTGCACTAATCTCAGGAACATATGCTACATTAGCACTTCCATAGAAACGGTTAGTTTTTTCACTAAACTCGTTGTTTTGAGCAGCCCAATAAGGGTTATTAAAAGATCCTTTTCTAAAATGAATTTGTTCGTAAGGATTAATTGGAGAGTGATATGGAATTCCTCCTTGATCGTAACTTGTTGGAGCACCCCAAACACCTGGTAATACAGAACTATTAGCTGAAGAAGCTTTATTTATATCACTAGATACAAAGTTTCCATTAAATCCAGTAGTCCATTGGTCGTTTAATTTAGTCTCTGCTACTAATTTCACAGTTGTACGCTTCATATCAGTACCTGGCATCATACCATCTTGGGTTGAGTTACCAATACCGAAAGAGTAAGTAGTTTTACCAGTATTTTGACTAATACTAAAATTATTATTAACAGTATGACCTGTTTTAAAATAAGCATCAATATTATCGTATGCTCTAGCCTTAACCCATGGATCTAAACCAGCTTGTTGCATTTGAGGATTATAATAATGCCCCTCACGAATAACACCTCCGTTTAGATCAGTTGGGATATTCCCACCGTACACAGGATCATTTGGTAAATCAGAAATTTTCGGACCCCATGACATAGAGTTATAAGGATCATACTGTCCATTAGTACCCTGAGCATAAGTCTTTTGTAAGCTAGGCTTTTTTGACAACATATCAAAACTAGTACTATTTGTAAAAGAGATAACAGCTTTACCTTCAGCCATACCTTTTCCACTCTTAGTAGTAATTACCACTACCCCGTTAGAGGCACGAATACCGTATAAAGCCGATGCTGCTTGTCCTTTTAACACGTTAATAGTTAAGATGTCATTTGGATCAATATCCACACCACGGTCAGCAATATCAGACCCACTAACACTATTTCCTGTAGAAAAAGGTGCTGTAGACTCGATTGGCATACCATCAACAACGTATAAAGGCGTGTTGTTACCAGTGAAAGATCTAGCTCCACGGATTACCATCTGAGTAGAAGCACCAGGTGCACCTGAAGAAGGAGTAATCTGTACACCAGCTAATTTTCCTTGTAAAGCACCAGAAAGACTGCTGTTGTTAGTTTTGTTTAAATCGTCTGCTTTGATTTCCTGTGTTGCATAACCAAGCGCCTTAGCACTTCGCTTGATACCCATTGCAGTAACCACAACCTCATCTAGTTGAGTTAAATCAGCAGACATAGTAACGTCAAAAGTAGTGTTAGCACCTACTTTATGTTTTACTTCTTTTAATCCTATGAACGAAAACACTAGAGTTTGCCCTGTGTTAACACTGATAGAATACTTACCGTCAAGATCGGTTTGAGTACCCTCATGGGTACCCTCGATCATAACGGTAACACCAGGAAGTGGATACCCCTCTTCCTGTACAATTCCCGTAAGAACTTTTTCCTGAGCGAAAGTTACTTGCACAAATAAAGCAAGCACTAGGCTCAAGAACCAATTGCACTTTGATCTCATGTAAAATTTTGATTAGTTATTTGCCCAAAAGTAGTACTTTATTATAAAATAAATTCTACACATGAGTAAACACCGCACTTATAAGCCATCTAAGCCATAAGCTAATGTCAGAAAAAACGACAATATCTTAACACTATTTACAAACACAACACGAATTAATAATGATACGTTAACATTTTTCTAAAAATACCCCTCAGACAAATAATTCTTAATTTGAGGCTAAAAAAGTAAAAAAAAAGGGGCAAAAAAACTCTAAATCAGGGTTAAAGAAAGGACAAATTATGCTAAAAACAACCTCGAAAAGACAAGCTTAAACAAATAAAAAAAGCCTTAATTCTCCTTTTAAAGAGAATTAAGGCTTTAAAAAATTCTAGTTTTCTTAGAGTACTAACATATAAAACACCCTTTAGAAAATCTATTATTACTAGAAACTATTTAGCAAAAAGAAGTTTACTACTCATAGAATCTCCATCTTTTAATTTCGAAACTGCTGCGTCTAAATTATCACGATTTAAAGAATATAAATCTGTTGGATATTCAAAACGTTGAGGAATTCCAGTAATAACAACATCTGGTGTAAATGTATAACTAATAGAAGGAATTTCAGGTGTACCTATTGTTTTACCATCTTGTCCAGGCAAAATTAAAGTATTAGGAAACCCAGTTCTTCTATACTCAGCCCACGCTTCATTTGGCTGCATGAATAAAGCAATATACTTTTGAGTAATTACTGTTTCTTCATTAGCAGTAGGTAAGCCTTCTAAGAAAGCTGTAACTTCAGCCTCTGGCACTCCAAACTTAGCCATAGAAGCTTTAATTCCATTTTGAAAATGAGTGTTATCCCAGTTGTTATTCTCTGATAATAAAAACTCTACCTCAGCGTACTCCATTAACAATTCTGTATAGTCAGCCTTATAAATGTAAGAACCAAACTGAGAAGCCAATGCTCCTTGAGTCTGAGATAATGTAGAATTAACTCCATATGGTGCTCCTCTATAAAGCCCTAAAGACTCCGCTGACTTTTGACTTACGTAATCACCATTTTGAATACTTGGTCTAACTGGAGTCGGAGTAAAGAATGATACTCCGTACGGAGCTACATACACATATAAACGTGGATCCACTTTATTCACAGGTCCTACTTCACCTTTTAATAAATCAGCAAAAGTACTAGCCGGAGAAAAGTCGTTACGATTTCCATTGAATGCATCTTGAAACCATGGAGCTGGATTAACAACGTTATTCTCGTAGGTTAAACCTACGTTGTCTGCATTAGACTCCATAACTCCCTGTGCGATTGCATCTGTAATATGCCCCTGTGCTTCTGGTATAACAGCCTTAACACGGTTAGCTACTCTTAAACGCAAAGAATTAGCAAAACGCTTCAACTTCAAAGGTGTTCCAAAAATAAAGTCACCATCCATAACTTTGGATTCAGAAAGATTAATTTGGGCTGCAGCTTCCTGTAACTCCTTCATAATATCTTTATAAATCTTCTCTTGAGAGGCGAAAACCGGAGTTTCATAGGCATTTTCTGTTCCTTTAGTCATCCCCTGAAACTCAGGATCATCTGAACCATAAGAATAATAAGAAACATCCCCATAAAGCCCTACTAGTTCTAATTGAACATAAGCTATCATAATACGAGCCGCAGCTATCTGGTTCTGTACATCACCGTACACAGAAGCCCACATAACAGAAAGTTCAGGATCTTCGCATACATCTATTATATCCTTATACTTACGAACAGAAAGCTGCAAGTTATGATATAAACTATTATTAACCCCAACTCTAAAGGCATATAAGTCTTCCGAATTATACTCTCTTTGGGCAGACATTTGAACAACTGGAAGTGTCATACGTCCAGAAGGAAACCCTCCTCTAGTATTGTCCATAAGTGCTTTATTAGCAGCACTAAATATTCCTGAAGTCGGCACATTAGAAGGTAGGTTTGGATTCTGATTTATTTCCTCTAAATCTTTATCACAACTTGCCATTAAAGTTACAATTGAAAAAAGACCAACTGCATATAAAAACTTTTTCATCTTTTTCTTAGAATTTAAATTTAACATTCATCCCGTAAGATCTTGTTGATGGGTTAGATCCACCCTCAATAGCTTGAATATTACCACTACCATACGAAGCCATTTCAGGATCCATACCTTTCCAATCTAGACCCCATGTAAATAAGTTTCTAGCATATACAGATACAGTAATTCCAGAAAAAGGTCCAACTGCATTTTTAGGTAAATCATAAGCTAAAGTAACATCGCGTAACTTTATATAATCTGAATTAAAAACGTTCTGTGCATCAACTGTTGTCTGGTGAGCTTTAGCCCATGCTGTAGCAGAAACTACTTGTTCGTTTTTCTTTCCGTCTTCTGTAACACCATCTAAAACAATACCAGTTTCACGAATATTATTGTCAGTTGTATTTGTAAACAATCCAGAATAAGTACCAAACATATGAGAAGTAGAGAAATATTTACCTCCTTTTTGAATATCAATCAAGGCTGATAAACGGAAGTTTTTGTATTTGAAACTATTTCTAATACCCATATTATAATCTGGTAGATAAGAACCTAATCCTTTTACCTCTGAAGCTTTATATAATCCATTTGCTCCAATAACTTTATTTCCATTATCATCGTAAACGAAATCTTTACCATATATCTGTCCATAAGTCTCTCCAATTCTAGCTTCTAGAGAAACATTGAAAGGTGCCGTTGCGATAGTCACTGCACTAACACCATCAGCTAAACGATTTAACTCATTTTTATTCTTAGCAAAGTTCCAAGTAATATCCCAGCTAAAATCTTCTGTCAAAATTGGCTTTAAAACTACAGTAGCTTCAAATCCCTTATTTGTCATATCTCCAGCATTTAACCACTCATATAAATATCCTGTTCCACTATCATACTTCACACTTGTGATTAAGTCAGTAGTTTTGATTTGATAATAAGAAGTCTCTATAGCAATACGGTTATTTAAAAACGCTGCTTCAAGTCCTATTTCCTTTGTAGTCATTAACTCAGGCTTCAAATTAGGATTGTTCTTAGTATTACTTAAAGAATAACGAGGGTCACCTAAAAATGGAGTATTTACCGCGTAATAATCAGAAGTTCTGTATGAATCAGTATCATTACCAACTTGTGCCCATCCTAAACGAAGTTTACCGAAACTTAACCAGTCTAAATCAGACAATAAATGAGAGAATAAGAATGTCCCTGTTACCGATGGATAAGTAACTGACTCCTTTACTGTAGAGAACCAGTCTGTACGAACTGTACCTTCTAAAAATAAATACTCTTGGTAATTAATTCCAACTGATCCGAAAACACTATTTGTTCTAGAGTGAACCCATTCATTTGATGCTAATGCATTTTCTTTACTATTAGATAAATTGTAGAATCCTGGTAATACTAAACCACCCACTGTTCTACCGTATAAATAATCTCTGCGTTTTTCACTACGGTTAACACCAACAAAAGCGTTTACGCCAAAATCACCAAAATGATCATCAAAATGAAGACGTCCTTCGTAGTTGTATTCAGAAACATTACGTTTTGTTATTCCTAAAAAAGACTGCGCTTGAGATCCCACAGCAACTCTTTCCTCCATCGTCATACTATAAGTATCACCATATACAGTACCTACTGCGTATAGGTTATCAGTAAAATTATAAGTTAACTTTACGTTTCCATAAGTACGTGTTCTAACATCTTGAGATGTGTTCTCATGAGCAGTCCAATATGGGTTATCACTGTATTTTGGAGTTCCATCTGACCAAGAACTTCTATTCCATGTACGTTGCGCACCTGTTGGAGTGATATAACTTTTTAAAGCATTATAATCCAATTGTCTTTGTGTCCATTGGAAAAATTGCTTACCATAAGAATTATCTCCATAACCTGTATCAGGTCTGTTGAATCCTTTAGTATATACATAAGACATATTTGCGTCTACTCTAAACTTATCAGTCAATTGACTAGATGCATTTAAAGACAATGTATTTCTTTGTAATTTTGAATTCGGTGTTACCCCTTCAGTAGTATTATTACCAAAAGAAACTCTAATGCTACTATCTTTAAAAGATCTACCTACTGCAGCAGAAATATTAGAAGTAACTCCAGTGTTATAAAAATCTTTTACATCGTGCTTAGACTTCTCCCAAGCAATTTCCTTCATGTAATCGTCTCCAAAAGCTGGATCAAATGCATTCCAAGGTAAATATTTAGTCCCATCAAATTTAGGCCCCCAGCTTTCATCTGCTGCGTAAGTAGGAATATTATAAAGTTTACCTCCAATATTTTGTTGTGCCCATGTAGTACTAGATCCACCACCATACTCGTTTTGTAGATCTGGCATTATATAAACATTTTCTAAAGTAATACCTGTATTTACCTCAACTTCTGTACGTCCATTTTTAGCAGACTTAGTAGTATATAAGATAACTCCATTACCTCCACGATTACCATATAAAGCCGAAGCAGTACCACCTTTAAGTACAGTTACAGACTCAATGTCATCTGGATTAATATCACTGGCTGTATCACCATAGTCAATACCTCCACTTCCACCTTGTGCACTAGCACTGTTAAAGTTAGAGTTATCCAAAGGAACACCATCCACTACGATTAAAGGACGGTTGTTACCCACCACAGATTTTACTCCACGTAAAACAACACGAGATGAACCTCCCATAGAAGAAGGAGCTGTTACTTGCAAACCTGCGATATTACCAGACAAAGCACTTAAAGCATTAGTTTGTCCAGCATCTGATAATTCTTCTCCTTTAACTTCTTGAGAAGCATAACCTAGCTTGCGTTTTTCACGCTTAATACCTAGTGCTGTCACAACTACCTCTTCTAGTAATTGATCCGTACTACTCATTGCAACATTGTGTACATTATCTGCACCTACAGTGTATGTAACATCTGTAAATCCCATAAAAGAAAACTGAAGAACATCTCCAGGTTTTACTTGTATAGAATAATTACCGTCATAATCACTCATTGTCCCATCCGCTGTACCTACTAGTAAAATTGAAACTCCTGGTAAAGGAAGCCCCCCTTCTGTAACAGTTCCAGTTAGGTTTTTGCTTTGCGCAAAACCTATCTGAGTACATAGCGTAAGGAATAATAAAATAATCCACTTAAACTTTGATTCCATTATAAAAATTATTGATTAGTTATATTTCAAACTTAAACAAAAAATTTAGGTTAATTTTAACCAAATTGATTTTTTAAAAAACAATCTATACTGAACAACACTAAAAATAATCAAATAAAAATCAAGTATAATGAGATATTAACTACTAATTTAAGCATATTTATATCATTTGACATTAAATGCAGACTCTTCATGAAATATAAATATTATGTTAAAATTTTAATGCAAATATCAAGCTAGAATCTAAGACACTACAATACAAATGTTTATAAAAAACCATTAACAAATAAACACAGATTCTAAATAACATATTTTAACAAACTACATAAAATAACCTATATTATGTAAAAATCAGTTTACAGACAAAAATGCACACTTATATATCATATAATTGAAATAAACTTCATCATAGACACAGAATTCTTATGAATAATTCACACTAACAACCTCTCGTTGACAATCTTTGTCATAAACTAAAAAAAACAAATAATAGTTAAAAAACGCTTACGACGTAGAATTAAATAGGGTAAAGCTTTTTACTACCCCCCCCCACTGCTGCCTTATTATAGCCAAATCTCTTTATGCTGTAACCAAAATAAGTTAACTTTACCGATTAAATATCTAAGCATGCTACTTAAAAATTTCTCAGGACTACATCTTGAAGCAGCAACCGATGAAGCTGGTCGTGGTTGTATCGCAGGACCGGTAACTGCAGCTGCGGTAATACTACCTCCTGATTTTGAAAATGAACTTATAAATGATTCAAAAAAAATCACTAACAAGTTAAGATACACTTTAAGAGACATTATTATTGACAGCGCAATTACCTATAAGGTCACACATATAGATGAACACACAATTGAATCTATAAACATATTACATGCATCCATCAAAGCTATGCAGGATAGTGTTATGGCTTTACAACCCTTCCCTGAATTTTTAATCATAGACGGCAACAGATTCACAGCAATTGAAAATTTAGCTCATCAATGCATAATTAAAGGAGATATGAAATACTTAAATATTGCTGCAGCTTCAATTTTAGCTAAAACTGCCAGAGATGACTATATGGATATGATTCATGAAGAATTTCCTATGTACAATTGGAAACAAAATAAAGGATATCCTACAAAACAGCACAGAGAAGCTATTAAAGAATTCGGACCGTGCAAATACCACAGAAATGGTTTCAAATTACTTGCAGATCAGCTGAGCCTTGATTTTTAAAAATAGAAAAGCCCCTTAAAAAAGGGGCTTTTCTATTTTTAAAAAAACTAATTTTATGCTTTATTTAATTTAGTGCAAACTATATCTACTATTTCAATAGTTTTATCTAAATCTTGATAAGTTAATGCATCGGTAATAAACCATGTTTCATAGGAAGATGGAGCGATATAAACTCCGTGCTCTAATAATCCGTGAAAGAATGCCTTAAAAAAAGGAGTATCGCCTAAAGAAGCTGTTTTAAAGTCATATACTTTTTCTTTACTAAAAAATACACTCATCATAGATCCAAGTTGATTGATACTATATTCGATACTATGTTTATCAAGAACCTTAGCAATTCCTTTAGCTAAATAAGAGGTCTTTTGTTCTAAACGTTCGTATAACGAATCATCTGCATTTATGTGCTCCAACATTGTAAGTCCTGCAGCCATTGCTAATGGATTACCAGAGAGGGTTCCCGCTTGATAAACTGGTCCGATAGGTGCTAAGTAATCCATTATTTCACTTCTTCCTGCGAAGGCGCCTACTGGAAGTCCACCTCCTATAACCTTTCCGAAGGTAACCAAATCTGCATTAATCCCAAAAAGTTCCTGAGCACCACCTTTTGCTAAGCGAAAACCTGTCATAACCTCATCAAAGATAAGAAGTGTTCCATGTGCGGTACACAAATCTCTCAAACCTTGTAAAAATCCTTTTTTAGGAATAACACATCCCATATTACCAGCAACTGGCTCAACAATAATGGCTGCTACTTTGTTTGGATTAGCTTCTAATAAAGTAATCACACTATCCAAATTATTATACTCGGCCAATAAGGTATCCTTAGCAGTACCTTGAGTCACTCCAGGACTATTGGGACTACCGAAGGTAACTGCCCCACTACCTGCCTCAATTAAAAAAGAATCTGAATGCCCATGATAACATCCCTTAAACTTAATAATTTTATCGCGATTAGTGAATCCTCTGGCTAAACGAATAGCGCTCATACAAGCTTCAGTACCTGAATTTACGAATCTAATTTTATCAATATTAGGTACCATAGAAACGGCAAGCTCAGCTATTTGTGTCTCAATTTGAGTAGGCATACCGAAAGATGTTCCTTTTTTTGCCTTTTCAATAACTGCCTGAACAACAGGTTCAAAAGCATGCCCTAACAGCATTGGCCCCCAAGAATTAATATAGTCGATCAGCACATTGCCATCTTCATCATAAAGGTAAGCACCTTTTGCACTTTGAACAAAAATAGGAGTTCCCCCTACTGAATTAAATGCGCGCACAGGGGAGTTCACTCCACCTGGAATAACTTTTTGCGCTTCTTGAAATAGTTCACTACTTCTTTTATACAACATAGTTACTGGATTTTTAAAACTTGTCCGATAGATAGGTTCGAACCTTTTAATTTATTAATTTTTTGTACATTAGCAACACTTGTATTATACTTTTTGGATATAGAATACAATGTATCACCCTTCTTAACTACGTGCGTAGTTAAATTAGTATTAGTATCAGCTAAAGCATCATCAACAGAAATACTTGACTTAATTACTTGATTAGGTTCATAACCAATACTAACCAAATATTCTTGGTCATATTGATGTAAAGAATAACGCTCTATTAAACTAATTAATTTCTCCGCATATCTAGGATCTGTAGCGTATCCGGCTTTTTTTAGTCCATGAGCCCAAGCAATATAATCATTTTTAGGCAACTCAAAGAGTGTACTATAACGACTTCTACTTGTTAAGAACAAAGAGTGATCACGATAGGATTCCGAAGGTGATTCGTACTTACGAAAGCATTCATCTGGCGCATCATCGGTGTGTCTAACAGATGGACCATCCCACTGAGTATGACACTTAATACCGAAGTGATTATTAGCCATCACTGATAAAGTTCCTTGTCCTGATCCAGATTCAAGAACTCCCTGAGCTAAGGTAATACTGGCCGGAATACCATGATCGGCCATATTTTGTTTAGCTATATCTTTATAAGTAAAAATATAATCAGCTATTAAATCAACAGTAACTTGCACAGAAGAAGTAGCCGTTAGAACCTGCTTCTCACTACCAGAGCCATTTTTATCTATTGATGTACTTTGATCGGCTAATTCAGCAGTCTTTTGTCTTTCTACTTCTTTTTTTCGTAGCTGTTCCCTATAATCATGTTTAGAAATAAGCTCTTTATCTTTGACTTTCTTACCGCTAAGAGTACTTTTATTACTACCACAACTAGCTAATAAAATCGCACAAACTACTAATAAAACTCTTGTTAACATCATTACTTTATTCCTTTAGTTATATTATTCCATCCTTGTAATCCTCCTGTATGAACAGCCAAAATCTTACTATTTTCTTTGAATCGTCCCATCTGAATATCTTGCAAAATACCAAAGAGCATTTTACCTGTATAAATGGGATCCAGTAGTATAGCAAAATCCTTTTCAAACTTCCTTATAAAATCTAGTAAGTCATCATTAATCTTAGCATAACCGCCAAAATGATAATCCCTTACTAACTTCCAATTTGTTTTATCAGTCCATTGCATAATTTCCTGAATTAGAAAGTCTTCTTTTAAAGCAGGATACCCTAACACCATTTGCTTTTGTTTACTGCTTCTAATCAAACCTGCAATAGTACCTCCGGTACCCACTGGACAACAAATATAGTCAAACTCGTTATCTGTAGGCTTAAGAATTTCTTGAGCTCCTAAAATCGCCAACTCATTACTTCCACCTTCAGGTACTAATAAGAAATCTCCAAAGAGCTCCTCTAGCTCTAAAAGGCGTGGAGCTTGAGTCTTTTCTCTATACCATGAGCGAGAAACAAAATGTAATTGCATTCCATCTCTTAGTGCCTTGATCAAAGTAGGATTTTCATGATATTTACTTGCAATCTCCTCTCCTCTTATTATTCCAACACATTGTAAGTCTAGCAATTTACATGCCGCAGCTGTTGCAGCTATATGATTAGAATATGCCCCTCCAAAGGTTAACACTTTAGAAACACCTAATTCTTTAGCTTTAAGTAAATTGTATTTTAACTTACGAAATTTATTGCCTGAGACCTCTTGATGCAGTAAATCCTCTCTTTTTACATAAAGCTCTACACCTAAAGGGAAACTAAAATCAATCTTTTGATTTATTACTGTATCCTTTTCAAATAAATCCATATGTTTTTTTACCCGATGACTACCAAATTTCTATAAAATACGCTATATTTACTATATACTAGAAATTTTCTAGTAAAATAAATTATATAACACAAAAATAGCTAATAAGTACTAACAAAGACAAAAATCGAGCAAAAACTATCTAGATAAAAAATACCGCTTAAAGATTATGACATTTCAAGAGATGATTATGCGTGGGATTCCAACAGAATTACCACCAAAAAAAAATTACGACCCAACTATAAATCACGCACCTAAACGCAAAGAAATACTAAACAAACACGAGACTAAATTAGCTTTACAAAATGCTTTAAGGTATTTCGATCCTAAGTTTCATCAAGAGTTACTTCCAGAATTTAAAGAAGAACTTAAAATTTATGGACGAATATATATGTACAGGTTTAAACCAGATTATCCTATGTTTGCTAGAGATATCGAGCAGTACCCTGGAAAATCTCAGCAAGCCAAAGCCATAATGCTAATGATTCAAAACAACCTGGATCCTAAAGTAGCACAACATCCTGACGAATTAATTACTTATGGGGGGAATGGCGCGGTATTTTCCAACTGGGCTCAATACTTGCTAACTATGCAATATTTAAGCCAGATGACTGATAAGCAAACCCTTGCCATGTATTCTGGTCACCCTATGGGCTTATTTCCCTCTCATGAGAATGCACCCAGAGTGGTGGTTACCAACGGTATGGTAATACCTAACTATTCTCAACCAGATCATTGGGAAAAATTCAATGCTTTAGGAGTAAGTCAATATGGACAAATGACAGCAGGTAGTTATATGTATATAGGTCCTCAGGGAATTGTTCACGGTACAACTATAACGGTATTAAATGCTGGTAGAAAAATAGCGAAGAACAACGAGGACTTAACAGGTAAACTATTTGTCACTTCAGGATTAGGAGGAATGAGCGGGGCTCAACCCAAAGCTGGAAATATAGCTGGATGCATTACTGTATGTGCAGAGGTTAATCCTAAGGCAGTTCACGCTCGTCATTCACAAGGATGGGTAGACGAAGTGGTAGATAACATAGATCAACTTATTGAAAGGGTAAAAAAAGCAAAACAAAACAAAGAAGTAGTATCCATTGCGTATCTAGGAAATGTGGTGGATGTCTGGGAAAAATTCGATGAGCACAATATTTATATTGACATCGGATCCGATCAAACATCTTTACATAATCCATGGGCGGGAGGCTACTATCCTGTTGGCTTATCTTTAGAAACAGCTAATGAGCTAATGGCTAATAACCCAGATAAGTTTAAGGAACTGGTGCAAGATTCTCTACGTAGGCAAACACAAGCAATCAATAAGCACACAAAAAAAGGCACTTACTTCTTTGACTATGGAAATGCCTTTTTATTAGAGGCTTCAAGAGCAGGAGCCGACATTTTGGCTACCAACAAGTTAGATTTTAAATATCCTAGCTATGTTCAAGACATAATGGGGCCGATGTGTTTTGATTATGGTTTTGGTCCTTTTAGATGGGTATGCGCCTCAGGAAAAGAACAAGATTTAATCAAAACAGATCAAATCGCAAGTCAAGTATTAGAAAATTTGAGCCTGCACTCACCTGAGCAAATTCAACAACAAATGCAAGACAATATTAAATGGATAAAAGGAGCTCAAGAAAATAAACTTGTAGTAGGTTCACAAGCCAGGATTCTTTATGCAGATGCAAATGGTCGTATTGAAATTGCAAGAGCTTTCAACAAAGCTATAGAAAAAGGGGAAATAGGACCGGTTATTCTAGGTAGAGATCACCATGATGTTTCCGGTACAGATTCTCCATATAGAGAAACCTCAAACATATATGATGGTTCTAAATTTACCGCTGATATGGCAATTCAAAATGTAATTGGAGATAGTTTCCGAGGTGCAACATGGGTAAGTATCCATAACGGTGGCGGTGTTGGCTGGGGTGAAGTAATAAATGGTGGCTTTGGTATGCTACTTGACGGAAGTGCTAAGGCTAATGAAAATTTAGAATCTATGCTTTTCTGGGACGTTAATAATGGTATTGCACGTAGAAGCTGGGCAAGAAATCCAGAGGCAATATTTGCAATAAAAAGAGCAATGGAACACCAACCCCTACTTAAAGTTACACTTCCAAATTTAGTAGATGAAACTTTATTCTAACCTCAATAATAATACTTATGAAAACATTTAAAATTTTACCTCTAGCATTCTTGCTACTTTTCATTACCTCTTGTAGTAGTGTAAAAGTAACTACAGACTATGATCCAGATGTTAACTTTACAAAATACAAAACCTATGCTTTCTTCAAGGAGGGTATTGACCATGTAAAATTGAATGATTTGGACAAAAAACGAATTTTATCTGCCATTGAGCAGGAATTAAATGCCAAAGGATTTGTGCAAACTGATTCAAATCCAGATTTGTTAATTAATCTAGTTACTAAAGCTCAGGAACAAGTAAATATTACCACCAATAACAATTACTATGGTCCTTGGGGATATTATCGCCCTGGATGGGGTCCTTACTGGGGACCAACAAACACCTCTGTATCCACGCAAATAGAAGGATCATTATATGTGGATATATTGGACCCAAAATCAAAAACGCTTATTTGGCAAGGAATTGGCACAGGAGTTATCTCAAATACAAGCAACATGAACAAAAGAGAAAAAAGAATACAAGATTTTGTTCAAAGTATACTTAGTAACTTTCCTCCTGGAGCAAAAAAATAATATTTCTAAACAAATGGGCATTTCAATATTTTGGAATGCCCATTTGATTTTCTATCTTTCGTAGGAAAACAAAAATTAAAAGAAAACAAGTGAACTTTACTTAACCCTATTAAAATCAACATTATGGCTTCCATGGAATACCAAAGCAATGAGCTAATTGAAAGATTACCAAAACATTTAAAGCAGTTTATCAAATCACAGGACTATGATCACTATACACCAATAAACCAAGCTGTGTGGCGATATGTGATGCGTAAAAATGTCGATTATCTTTCTAAAGTAGCCCATGAGTCATATATGGATGGTCTGCAAAAAACAGGGATTGCTATTGAAAACATTCCTAGCATGTATGGAATGAATCGAATTTTAAAAGAAATTGGTTGGGCAGCAGTAGCTGTAGATGGTTTCATACCTCCAAATGCTTTTATGGAATTTCAAGCCTACAAGGTTTTAGTTATCGCATCAGACATTAGGCAATTAGAAAATATTGAATACACCCCGGCACCGGATATTATACACGAAGGAGCTGGTCATGCACCTATTATAGCAAATCCAGAGTATGCAGAATACTTAAGAAGATTTGGAGAAATAGGCTGTAAGGCAATATCCAGTAGTAGAGATTATGAAATCTATGAGGCTATTCGTTTACTTTCTATATTAAAAGAAGCCGAAGGAGTAGATCCAAAAGAAGTTGAGAAAGCACAACAACAAGTAGATTACCTGCAAGATAATATGGGAGAAGCATCTGAGATGGCTCTTGTTCGAAATCTTCATTGGTGGACAGTTGAATATGGATTAATTGGCACTGTTGATAATCCTAAAATATATGGTGCCGGATTACTTTCATCTATTGGAGAAAGTGCTTGGTGTATGACTAACAATGTTAAAAAAATCCCCTACTCAATTGCAGCAGCAGAACAGGGCTTTGATATTACAAAGCTTCAGCCGCAACTATATGTTACTCCAGACTTTGCATACTTGAGTCAAGTACTCGAGGAATTTGCCAATAAAATGGCTATTAGACAAGGGGGATTACAAGGGGTTAAAAAACTGATACAATCCAAAGCACTTGGAACCATTGAACTCAATACTGGCATACAGATTTCAGGAGTATTTACAAATGTAATTGAAAATGAAGGCAAACCTGTGTATATTCAAACCACAGGTCCCACAGCACTTGCTTATAGGGAAAAAGAATTAGTAGGCCATGGAATTCACACACATGCTCATGGTTTTGGAACTGCCTTAGGTAGATTAAAAGGTATAAATTTAGCCATCGAAGACATGAGTCCTAGAGACTTAAAGGCTTACAATTTGTACGAAAACAAGCATGTAAGCCTTGAATTTGAAGGAGATATAATAGTTAGTGGTACTAATATTACAGGAATACGCAATATCCAAGGGAAAATTATTTTAATAAGCTTTAAAGATTGTACAGTAACCCACAAGGATCAAGTTTTATTTCAACCACAATGGGGCACGTATGACATGGCAGTTGGTGCAGAAATAATTTCCGCCTTTTCAGGACCTGCAGACTATAATAGTTTTGACTTAATAACCCATGTTCCATCCTCGAAAACAATTAAGCCTAAAAGAGATGAATATAAAATTAAATTAGAGAATTTATATTTAGAAGTCAGAAACTTCAGAAATCAAGATAAAACAATTGATCTGGACAAGATTCTAGATATTTTAATTAAAGAATATCCATCAGACTGGCTGCTAAGTGTTGAGATTTTAGAAATGGCTACAAAAACAAAAAATCTAAATTTAATAGCAAAAACCACAGACCACTTAGAACAGGTTAAAATCAAAAGGCCTAAAATTGCTCACCTGATTCAGGATGGAGTAAATATTATAACGCAAAGGTCTTAGAACTAAAGTCCTTTAAAAGTTCTTGTTCGCTCAAAATAGCATTACCTTGATACTCTAATTTCCATCCAAGAGTATTGGTAAGTATTAAAATCTTAGAAAGTTCACTTATAAGGCGATTCTCGGCATTGCTACTTAAGGTGGACTTTTCTACTTTTTTATAAATATCGGCTTTAATTTTGTTGCTTATTTTATTGTAGTCCTCTGCTACAAAAGGATTAAAAGTACTGTGTTCTACATCATAAATTGTAAACTCAGGTCTAACATCAATCTGGGCAGAGGGAATATACAAAAGTTGTACGACCTTATTGTCTTGATCTATCTGATATCTTAGCTTACTTAAATCATAACTAACACTTACTTTAGTAGAAACAATCACAACAGCCTTCTTATTAAATGAAACCAAATTCATAAAGTACTTTTGTTGATCTTGATAAGTCATCACTTGTGAAAACTGAGCCTCAGTAACCACTAATTTACTAACATTCTTTAATTGCTCTTGAATCATATCAGTATTATAATTCATTTGGGAGTCTTTACTATCCAATACCCACTTATAGATCACTACTCCCAAAAACATAAAGAATAGCACAATAAAAAACCCGAAAACAACTTTAAAAACCTGTCGCATAAGCTTATCTAAAATTCATAAATGGATATTGCTCGAGTAGCTCATCAATCTTTGATATTAAAGTATCTAAAAAATCTAAATGAGCACTAGCCGTTGGATTGAAAGGAATGTGATTTAGTCCATTTTGTACTTGTTGCACTTTTTTCATAACTTTTTGAGATTCAGCACATACACAAGCCTTTATAAAGCGTTCCCAAATATATTCTAATGCTATGTCATTGGGGTGAACTAAATCTTTCTTGTAATACCTATAGTCCCTAAGCTCATCCATCATAATTTCATAAGATGGAAAATAATAACATCCCGTATTGATGTCATTACCCAGCACTTGTTGTAAAGAATAATGTAAAAGTGATTTACTAGCCTGGTTCTCAACAAAGCCATCTTTCAGATGTCTAACAGGTGAGATAGTAGCTATAATTTGCATATCCTTATTATAATATCTTACTAAGTTAATGATATCTACAAAACAATCTAGCACTTCTTTTGAGCTAAGCATTCTTTTCTCAAAATTCTCTGCAGCGACCTTATGACAATTTGCTACTACTTTCTTAGTAGAAACTAATTGGTAAACCCAAGCAGTTCCAAAGGTAAGCAGACAATAATTACTTTGTTGTAAACTAGTTCTTAACTGAGAAACCGCAACATTCAAAGCATCAATAATATCCTGTTGCTCTAATGCATTTAAATCACTATGTGCATCAAAACAACTCCAAATCTCTTGATAAGCAAAGACATCTTGCTCTGTAAAATTTTTATTATCAATTGCAAATCGCAAAACAGTACGCATTGCAAAGGGATGAAACAAAATCCCAAAGGGATTACTACTAACTTGAAACTGACTAATCTTTAATTGACCAGTCATATGGACTGCAAAACAAGACCCCAGAGACATTATCTTATCACTATAGGTAATCTTATTAGACAAAGGCATTATAGGCACTATTGTGGCTAGTTTCATAGAAAAAAAATGAAAAAAAAGATTCTCTTACAGAGAATCTTTTTTATATGTTATTTTAAAAAATCTTTTGCGTGCTCAACAGCTAAATTAAGACCTTGCACATCTTTACCTCCTGCTGTGGCAAAGAAGGCTTGTCCTCCCCCTCCTCCTTGGATATACTTGCCAAGTTCTCGAACGATACTTCCCGCGTTTAATCCTTTGTCTTCTACTAAAGTCTTAGCAACATAACAAGTTAACATTGGCTTGCCATTTGTAGCACTTGCTAATACAACATATAGGTTCTCAATTTCATCCCCTAAAGAATAAACTAAATCCTTAGCACTATTTGGATCTAGATCCACTAAAGCAGCTAAAAAGTTCACACCATCTTTTTGTATAATCTGATTCTTCAAATCACCTTTTAGATGCTTAGCCTTTTCCTTTAACAAAGCTTCCATCTGCTTTTTTAAATTCGTATTCTCTTCTTGTAAAGAAGCTACTGCTTTTAAAACATCCTGAGGATTTCTTAAAAAATCTTTTACCTGATCTAGGGTCTGTTCTTGTTTATCAAAGAACTCTTTTGCTTTAAAGTTTGTAATAGCTTCGATTCTGCGAATACCTGCAGCTACCGCACCCTCGCTAACAATTTTAAATTGCCAGATATCTGCAGTGTTTCCAACATGGGTACCTCCACATAACTCGATACTTTCACCAAAGCGAATTGCACGAACAGAATCTCCATATTTCTCACCAAACAATGCCATTGCTCCTTGATCAATAGCTTCCTTAAAGCTAATACTTCTACTTTCAATCAAAGGTAACTGTTGATGAATTCTATCGTTAACAAAATCTTGAACCTCTTTTAATTGTTCTGTAGTAACCTTTGCAAAGTGTGAGAAATCAAAACGTAAGTGAGTAGGACATACTAAAGAACCTTTTTGCTCGACATGTTCACCCAATACATGACGTAATGCTTGATGTAATAAGTGAGTAGCCGAGTGATTCGCCATTGATTGTTTACGCGCAGATACATCTACTTTTGCAACAAAACTACCCTGTACATTCTCAGGCAACTCTTTAACAATATGAAGAATCAAATTACTCTCCTTTTTTGTATCAAGTACTTCAATACTCTGATTAGCATTACTTAAAACACCAACATCTCCAACTTGCCCACCACCTTCAGGATAGAAAGGAGTTTTATCTAAAACAATTTGAAACAAAGTACCATCTTTCTTACTCTGAACTTTTCGATATCTGGTGATATTAACGGTGTTTTCTAAAAGATCATATCCTACAAATTCCTCCGTATTACCAGAAACCATAATTGTCCAGTCATCGGTTGAAACTTCCGATGCAGCACGAGAACGAGTTTTTTGTTCTTGCATAGCGGCTTGGAAACCTTGCTCATCTAAATCTAATCCTTTTTCTCTTAAGATTAAAGCAGTTAAATCTATAGGAAATCCGAAAGTATCATATAACTCAAATGCTTTTGCTCCATTAACTACTTTACCAGTTGTTTGTGCAATAACATTATCTAATAAATGTAATCCTTGTTCTAATGTACGTAAAAATGAAATCTCCTCTTCTTTTATAACATTCATTACAAAATTCTTCTGCGAAGATATCTCCGGAAAGAAAGCTCCCATCTGATTACTTAAAACTTCCACTAATTGATAAATAAAAGCTTCCTTCTTATCTAAGAAGGTAAAAGCGTAACGAATAGCACGGCGCAAAATTCTACGAATCACATAGCCTGCACCATTATTAGAAGGCAATTGCCCGTCGGCGATAGCAAAAGCAACTGCTCTAACGTGATCAACAATAACTCGAATAGCAATATTAATTTTATCTTGCTCATCATCTTGGGCTATAACAGTATACTTTGCATTAGTTAATTGTTCCACTTTTTGAATCAAAGGAGTAAATACATCTGTATCATAATTAGATTGTACTCCTTGTAGAACCATACAAAGTCTTTCAAATCCCATTCCTGTATCCACATGTTGAGCAGGCAATTTCTCTAAAGATCCATCAGCTTTACGGTTAAATTCCATAAAAACGTTATTCCAAATCTCAACAACTTGTGGGTGATCCATATTAACTAGGTCACGTCCTTTTACTAAAGCCTTTTCTTCAGCGCTACGGATATCTACGTGAATTTCACTACAAGGACCACATGGACCTTGCTCTCCCATTTCCCAAAAATTATCCTTTTTATTTCCTAATAAAATACGATCCTCTGGAATCAATTCTTTCCATAAATCCCAAGCTTCTTGGTCAAAAGGAACATTCTCTTTTTCACTTCCTTCAAAAACAGTTACGTACAAAATATCCTCAGGAATCTTATATACCTGTGTTAGTAATTCCCAAGCCCAATGAATAGCTTCTTTTTTAAAGTAATCACCAAAACTCCAATTCCCAAGCATTTCAAACATAGTATGGTGATAAGTATCAATCCCTACCTCTTCTAAGTCATTGTGCTTACCAGAAACCCGCAAACATTTTTGAGTGTCAGCAATTCGTTTGCTTTTGGCCACGGCATTACCTAAAAAATATTCTTTAAACTGGGCCATTCCCGAGTTATTAAACATTAAAGTGGGATCATCTTTCAAAACGATCGGCGCAGATGGCACAATTAAATGACCTCTTTGTTCAAAAAAGCTTAAAAATTTCTGACGAACTTCTTGTGATTTCATATCTATATGGAAACTAATTTTTATTTCTTACTATCTTTATTTAACACTATTGTTTGATGTTAAATAATCGCTAAATTAATCTATTACTTACATTTATCCCTAGTTTTATGCCTGTAAAAAACCTCTTATAACAAAAACATTTTCTATTTTTGTTAGCTAGCTAGTTTTATTTCTGGTTAAGGAATAAAATTTAATGCAAAAATAGTGTTTTTAAAATTATGGCTAAGGTAAAATATTATTACGACCCTGAAAAATTAGCGTTCTTAAAAATACGTCCAAAAAAATTCAAATTTATTGGAAGTATACTCTTATTTCTATGTAGTTCAGCTATTTTCGGATTACTAGCTTTATTTATACTTATAAACAGTGATATTCTTGAAACACCAAGAGAAAAAATTCAACAAAGAGAATTAGAGTCTTTTAAAACTAATTATATTCTAATCAATAAAAAACTAGACTTGCTTGCTCAGGTTTTAGATGAATTAGAAACCAGAGATAATGATATATATAGAGCTTACTTTAATACTGCGGCTATACCAGAGGAACAACGCAAGTCTGGACTAGGGGGATTTAATAGATATCGTGAATTTGTTGGATTAAGTAGTGAAAAGATTCTAGTTAGTACAAATAAAAAAATAGATCAGCTATCCAAACAAATAGCAATACAGTCCGAATCTTTAGACGATATAATTGAGCTGGCAAAAGGTAAGGAACAACTCTTATCTTCGATTCCCGCTATTCAACCGGTGAAAAACGAAGATATGAAAAGAATGGCCTCTGGTTTTGGTTACAGAAGTGATCCCTTTACAAAAATAAGAAAGTTCCACAATGGTATGGACTTCTCTGCAGAGATTGGCACCCCTGTTTATGCCACTGGTGATGGAAGTATAACCATAGCTAATAATAAGCTATCAGGTTATGGAAATTTAATTGAAGTAGATCATGGCTATGGATATAAAACCAGATACGGACATTTAAGTAAATATAACGTCAAACAAGGACAAAGTGTAAAACGAGGAGATGTTATTGGTTTTGTAGGAAGTTCTGGTAGAAGTTCTGGTCCTCACTTACATTATGAGGTCTATTACCAAAACAATATAGTTAATCCTATTAATTACTACTATGCAGATATATCTGCAAAAGAGTTTGAACTATTGTCACAAGAAGCTAACCAAGAAAATCAATCTCTAGACTAATGAAAGCAAATCTTCCAGTTAAAAGGTATTACAGTATAGGTGAAATTGCAAAGGCTTTAGGGCTTAACGCCTCTACGCTTCGTTTTTGGGAAAAAGAGTTTGAGTTCTTTATTACTCCCAAAAAAAATGCAAAGGGCAATCGTATGTATTCTCCTAAAGATGTTGAGAACGTAGAACTTCTTTATCATCTTATAAAACAAAGAGGATTCACCTTAGAGGGAGCAAAAGATTACTTAAAAACCAATCCCAAAGAGAAACAAGATAATTTCGAAATAATTCAACGTTTAGAACAAGTAAAAAGAATGTTGACACTAATAAAAAAAGAACTTTAATAAACTAAACATAAAACAAATGAAAAAAGCTCTACTTCCAATCGTCTCATTAGTAGTTATATTTGGCGCCATCTTTGCCTATGGTATCTCTATTAACAATAGTGCTCTTACTTTGAGCCAGGACGAACAAAGCCAATGGTCAAATGTGGAAACAGCTTATCAACGTAGAAACGATTTGATAGGAAACTTAGTTAACACTGTTGCTGGTTCTGCAAATTTTGAAAAAAGCACTTTAGAAGGAGTAGTAAATGCCCGTGCAAAAGCAACAAGTATTTCAATAGATCCAACAAATATGACTGCTGAAAATCTAGAAATGTTTAACCAAGCACAAAGTCAACTTTCATCTTCTCTATCACGTTTATTAGTAGCAAGTGAAAATTACCCTGACTTAAAGGCAAGTGCACAATTCATGAAACTACAAGATGAATTAGCTAGTACCGAGAATACTATTCAAACACAAAGAATACGTTTTAACGATAAAGTAAAAGAGTATAACAACTACGTTATGCGTTTCCCAAATTCAGTATTTGCTGGAATGTTCGGATATAAAGAAAAACCTTATTTTAAAGCGGTAGAGCAAGCTAGCAAACCAGTAGAAGTCGAATTCAATTTCTAATTATGGCAGACATTCATGATTTCTTGACCCCAAGTCAGGAACAAGAAATAGTAGATGCAATTACTTTAGCAGAACAAAATACTTCGGGAGAAATTCGCATCCACTTAGAATCGCAAAGTGATGTTGAGTCTTTTAAAAGAGCAACACAAATCTTTGAGTACTTAGAAATGCAAAACACACAAAATAGAAATGCAGTACTATTTTATATCTGCGCTGAGCCTAGATCCTTTGTTATTTTAGGAGACAAGGGAATAAACGACTTGGTCGAAGAAGAACATTTCTGGGAAAGCACCAAAGAGATAGTAATTAACCACTTTAAACAAGGTAACTACAAAGAAGGATTAATTGCAGGTGTAACCAAAGCAGGAAAAAAACTACAAACCTTATTTCCAAATAACACCACAAGTGTAAATGAAATAACCAACGAAATATCCAAAAGCTAAAATATGTCCAAAAACCATTTGATTAAAACTTTGCAATGGTTAGGTCTTATGTCAGTACTACTATTTGGGCAAGCAGCATTTGCTCAATTTGAGATACCGCCTAAGCCTACCAAGCAAACTTCTTTATATGACTATGCTAAAGTTCTTACACCAAGTCAAGCAAAATCTATAGAAAATAAATTATTACAATATTCTGATTCTACTTCCACCCAAATAGTGCTTATTACTATTGAGTCATTAAAAGGAGAAAGTATAGACTTATTAGGTCCTGAATGGGGGCAAAAATGGGGATTAGGACAAAAAGGAAAAGATAATGGGGTAATAATCTTATTTTCTATGCAAGATCGCCGGATTGGAATTTATCCCGGTTACGGAGCAGAATCTCAAATCACAGCAGGTCAAGGCGGGGAATTAATTAGAAACAGAGTTATTCCTGACTTTAAAAAGAACGATTATTTTGCAGGTTTTAATCAAGCCATTGATGGAATAATGCAAATGTTAACAGGTTCTTACAAAGCTGAAAAACCCAACAAAGCACTTAAACAGGACTCAGATAGTACAGTAGGTTTGGTTTTTCTAGGTGCAATCGTCTTTATAATTGTGGCAGTTATTGTAAAAAACAGTGATAAAAACAACAAAGGTGGTGGACCTAAAGGTGGCAATAGAGATAGAGGCCTTGGTGATTTAGCAAGTATTATATTATTAAGTAGTTTAGGAAGTGGCCATAGATCAGGTGGTTCATGGGGTTCTGGAGGAGGCTCATGGGGCGGCGGTGATTCCGGTGGATTCGGTGGTGGATTCGGTGGAGGTGGATTCTCCGGCGGAGGTTCCAGCGGATCTTGGTAAATTAACAATTTTACATAAAACAATAAAAGGACCCCAAGGGTCCTTTTATTGTTTTATAAGTCTAACGAAATTCACTCCTTCTAAAAGTTTTACGCCCTTCCTTAGGTCCTTTATTTCCAAAAGCATTTAGATTATATACCAATGAAAACATTACATATTGTTTTAAAACTAAAGATTCTGAATCGACTATTTGCATAGGATCTATCGTACGCAGCGCACTTGTGTTTTGATTTAAAAGATCGTAGACCTTTACTTTAGCCCTGAACTTATTTTTAAAGAAATCATATGCCAAACTCATGTTCCACATATAATAATCTTTTTGGAACCCACTAGCGATTTGAGAGTTATAATTATAAGATAAATCATTACCAAATACGAAATTCTTAGGCCAATAAGAGGTGGTTTGAAATCCTAAATTATGAATAAAACTGCTTGCTTTATCCACTCTAAAATTAGAATAAGTAGTTTCATTGTGTGTATAGTTATAGAAGGGTTTAATAATTAAATCATCTCCTAATTGATAACTAACATAAACTCTTGGACTAAAGACATTACTATAAGCCTTATAAGATTGGCCATCGACAAATCCTTTCTTTAAAGAATTACTGAAGCGTACGCCAACACCGAAGCGAAGACTGTGCTCTTGCCATTTCGCTGTTTTAAACCAATCAGCATTTGCTTGTATTTGATAACTTCCTGAAATATTCTTATAAGTAGAAGTTGCTTTTCTATCTGAATCATACTCTACTGAACTAACAATATTATTACCATATAAAGAGTTATTCAAATTCACACTATACCCTGATCTCTTTTGAAAATTATACGAGCGAAACCCTAGATTAAACGTATGAGTATTGGTTGGTTTTAAATCTGGATTACCAATAATAGTATTCAAAGGATTTGATAAGTCTGTAATAGCTAAAAGCTGAGTGGCGCTTTGATAAGTAACCCCATAGTTATATCTGATATTCAACTGATCATTCTTATTAAAGAAGTAACGAAATGTTGAACCAATATCAGGGTTAACATACTTTTTATCAGCCTGATAATTCTCACTATTATACAAGCCGTTTGCTTTTATAGTAGTCATAACAAGACTTCCTTGGAGAAAAAAACTGTATTTAGTTCTATTCCAAGATAAATGAGCAAAAGGACTTAGCTTGTTTTGATTAGAAGAATACCGATTGCTTTGGGACGCGTTTACGATGGAATAATCCTGTGAAACATAATCGTAATCAAATACGTCTAAATCTGAAATTGATTTCTGATAATCCCACTTAACCCCCAAAACATACTTTAAAGAATCACTTATGGAACGGTTATAAGACAAGCTTGTAACATATGCGTCGCTTGTGGTGTGACTTCTTTGGAATTGCCTGCGGTTTTCATTAGAATTTTCATTTTGAAAAAACTCAGTAAGGGAATTATTATATGTATCGCCTGAGTTAATAGAATTACTATTAGAAAACTCAATACTTAAGTATTGCCCATGACTATCGAAATTGCGAATATAGCGCATCGTATTGCTAAAACTATTACCATTACTATTACCATAAGTCTGGCTTTCACTTTGATTTAAAAGTGTACTATCTTCAGAGAAAGTCCGCTCATTGGCCTCGCGGTTAAAGGAAGAGTTTGAACTTGAAAATTGTGGATTCAAGAAGAAAGCATCTTTCTTAGAAATATAATCTACAGAAGCATTTGCACTTTGCCCCTGGTTGGCTTGATTAGATGTTGAAAAACTATCACTAGTGAACTGACCATCAGGTAAAAACCTAGTAACCAAACGCTTATTCCAATTTTCAGTATCAGAGTAATTATAGTTATAGCTACCGTTAGCACTTAGCTTCTCAGAAAAAGTATGATCTATGTTAGCTCCTAATAATTTACTTTGAGTGATTCCTGAACTACCCTTGGAGGTAGACATATTATCAAAAACATCATCCATCGAGAAACCAGTGGCATTAATATTATTAGCCGAGCCTATTACACTAAATTTTGTATTCTGAGTAAAGCTATTTAAAAACAATGCACTTTCATAACGTGAATTACTTCCATATCCAGCAGAAACACGGCCAAAATACCCCTTATTTTTATCCTCATCAATTGTTATATTAATACTTGCTTGATCACTTTTGGCTTGAGACTTTGTAAAACGCTCCGTCTTAGTCTTTTTCTCTGTTACCTGAATTTTATTAACAATATCGGCAGGTAAATTTTCCAAAGCAATTTTCCCATCAGAACTAAAGAAAGGCTTGCCATTGACTAAGATCTCACCTACTGGCTGACCATTAACAGTAATATTATTCTCTTGATCGATTTGTACTCCAGGCAACTCCCTTAAGAGCAAATCCAAATTAGCATCAGGCCGAACCTTAAACGAAGCCGCATTAAATTCCAAGGTATCTTTTAAAATACGAATTGGAGCAACATTGGCAGTTATTATAAGCTCATCTAAATCCCAACTTTGCTCTTGTAAAACAATATCACCTAAGTCTACAGATTCTTGTATACCTTTATCGAAGTTCTTTACAAATTCAGTAAATCCCAAAAGATTTGTACGCAAAATTAAAGGCGTATCACTGCGTTGAATATCAATAGAGAAACGTCCATTGAAATCACTTAGAGCATACTCCACTAAAGTAGAGTCTTTCTGCTTAGACAAATACACCGTTACGGCTTCTATGGGAACATCTAAAGAGTCTACCAATTTACCTTTTACAGATAAAACACCTTGTGCCTGTAAAGTAAAGCAAACCAACAAACTAAGAAGTAAAAATAAATATCTAGTCATAAAAAAAGGATCTTTGCATTATACAAAGACCCTTTTTTTTATTTTAAAAAAATTACTTTTGACGGAAATAAATGTCAATAGGAACTCCTTGGAAATTATAAATTTCACGCAATTTATTCTCAATATATCGCTTATAAGGGTCTTTAATATATTGTGGCAAGTTAGCAAAAAATACGAACTGTGGCGTAGGTGTTGGCAATTGCATACAATATTTAATCTTAATGTATTTACCCTTAATTGCCGGAGGCGGCGTGTGCTCAACTATTGGCAACATCGCTTCATTAAATTTAGAAGTAGAAATTCTTTGTTTTCTGTTCTCAAAAACCTCCACAGCAGTCTCTAGTGCTTTTAATAAACGTTGTTTTGTTACAGTAGATGTAAATATAATTGGGACATCAGTAAATGGAGCTATCTGTTCACGAATACTAGCTTCAAACTGAACAGCTGTCATGGTATCTTTATCAATCAAATCCCACTTATTAACCAAAATAACAATTCCTTTACGATTTTTCTCTGCTAACCAGAAAATATTTTGATCTTGTCCCTCGAATCCACGAGTAGCATCTATCATTAAAATACATACGTCGGCATGCTCAATTGCACGAACAGAACGCATTACAGAATAGAACTCTAAATCTTCTTTTACTTTACTCTTACGGCGAATACCAGCAGTATCTACTAAATTAAAATCAAAACCAAATTGGTTAAATCTAGTATCAATTGCATCTCTTGTAGTACCTGCTACATCAGTTACGATATAGCGTTCTTCACCGATTAATGCATTGATAAAACTGGATTTACCAGCATTAGGTCTTCCAACAACAGTAAATCTTGGTAATTGTTCTTCTTCTGAATCTATAGTAGGTTCTTCCACTGGTAGGGCAGCAACCACGGCATCAAGTAAATCACCAGTACCACTACCACTCATACCAGCGATAGGAAAAATCTCTCCTAGACCTAGGTTGTAAAACTCAAAAGTATCTTCCATTCTCTTTGCAGAATCTACTTTATTAACCGCTACAAAAATTGGTTTTGTTTCCTTTCTTAACAATCTAGCAACCTCTGCATCCATAGGTGTAATACCTTCCTCTACATCCACTACAAATATAATCACGTCTGCCTCATCGATAGCTAAATCTACCTGGCGTCTAATTTCACCTTCAAAAACATCGTCTGATCCTTTGATATATCCTCCTGTATCTATCACAGAAAATTCACGACCATTCCAATCTGCTTTACCATAGTTTCTATCTCGTGTAACTCCACTAACAGAATCTACAATAGCATCACGTCTTTGAATTAATCTATTGAAAAAAGTCGACTTACCTACATTAGGTCTTCCTACAATGGCTACTATACTACTCATATTTCTTTATATAAATCGCTGACAAAGTTACTATATACCAACGAAGTTTTTGCATTTATTTTAATTATCTACTTTTTTTGGTTATATCCAAAGCGTTTTAATTGGTATTCACTACTTCTCCAATCCTTATTAACTTTAACAAATAACTCCAAATGAACCTTCTTTTGGAAAAACTTTTCCATTTCTTCCCTGGCAGCTGTACCTACTTTTTTTAGAGCAGATCCTTTATGACCAATCAAGATACCTTTTTGACTATCTCTTTCAACCATAATAACAGCTCTTATGCGAATAATCATTTCATCTTCTAAAAACTCTTCTGTTTCTACCTCCACGGAGTATGGGATTTCCTTTTCATAATTAAGAAGAATTTTCTCTCTAATCATTTCGTTTACAAAGAATCGCTCTGACTTATCTGTTAAAGAATCTTTAGGATAATAAGGGGGACACTCTGGTAGGAGTTCTATAATTCGATTAAATAAAGCTTGGGTATTGAAATGCTCTAAAGCTGAAACAGGAAATATTTCTGCCTTAGGCACCTTAGATTGCCATAACTCTACTTGTTCTTCTAACTGTTGTTGATTAGATTTATCTATTTTATTAATTACTAATAGTACTGGAACTTTACTATTAGAAATACGGTTAAAAAACGCTTCATCTTTCAGCTCCTTTTCTCCGATTTCAACCATATATATAAGAATATCAGCATCTTCAAAAGCTGTCTTTACAAAGTCCATCATTGACTCTTGTAACCCATAAGCCGGTTTTATAATACCTGGTGTATCAGAAAATACAATTTGAAAATCATCACTATTTACTATCCCCAAGATTCTATGTCTAGTGGTCTGAGCTTTAGAAGTAATAATAGATAACCTCTCTCCCACTAATGCATTCATCAGTGTAGACTTACCTACATTAGGATTACCTATAATATTAACAAAACCTGCTTTATGTGTCATATGTCTATTTTTTTCTGATACAAAGGTAAGGTATATCGTTGATATATAGTCCAGAAATCACAACAACTCTGAATAGAACGACCAACAAAACAGCCCTTACTTTTAGAACATTATACATGTATTAAAAATTTCGAAGTCTTTGAACAAAAATCTATGCAAACATTTACTTTAACTATTAAACTCCTTGTAATAAATATAACGAAAAAACCTCAAGTATTAAAATATTTTCTTAGCCTTGCAATAAAACCAAATGAAATGTTAAATAAATTATCTGAAACAATAAACATAATACACTCATTTAAAATAACTTAATCGCACAAAAAGAACATAATTAAAAATACTACCTTGCCAATTAAATGCCAATAGTTTGCATAGAAAAAATATTGGTCGTACTCTTGCACTACAATATCGCGGGATAGAGCAGTAGGCAGCTCGTCGGGCTCATAACCCGAAGGTCACAGGTTCGAGTCCTGTTCCCGCTAC
>CANROJ010000016.1 GCA_947632215.1 uncultured Flavobacterium sp.
TACTTCTATTTGTATAGGAACGTCTGCCTGTAATGCGGATGCAAAAGTAGTATCTTTTTATTCTCCTACAAACTTTATTGAATGTTTTTTACGCTTTATTTTTAATGAAAAATTTAAACAACTAAAACAAAAGACTTTACATAAGTAATTTTATCTATCTTTTTACATCTTTCATTAATTCTGAGAACAAACTTAAACTCTGGTTTCGTTTATCATAATCATATATAGGAGAAGTAACCATCACTTCATCCACCTCTAAGACATCGCAAAATCTTTGAACTTCAGGTATCAACTCCTCTTTAGTACCAATAAAGGAACAAGAAGTCATACCTAAAACGTAATCTCTCTCTTGGTCATTCCATTGGCCTTGCATAGAAGGAATTGGTTTTTGCAATGCTTTACGGTCATTTCTTATAATCCCCAGAAACATTCTATAAAAAGAAGTAGCTAAAAATTCAGCCTCCCCTTCCTGCTCAGATACTATAGCATTTACACAAGCCATAAAATATGGTTTATCCAGATAAGTACTAGGCTTAAAATTTTTTCTATATATGCTAGCAGCTAATTGCAGTTGATTTGGAGCAAAATGGCTTGCAAAAGCATAAGGCAATCCTAATTCAGCAGCTAAATACGCACTATCTGTACTTGATCCTAATATCCACATAGGAATATTAGCTCCTTCTCCAGGGAAAGCTCTAACTCTCACATCATCCGAGTTATGTTGAAAAAACTGCTCCAACTCTTTAATCTGATTAGTAAAATCATTTGGCCCAAAACTTGTATATCTACGTAAAGCTTGTGCTGTTAATTGATCTGTGCCTGGCGCTCTACCTAAACCCAAATCAATCCTATTGGGGTATAACGATTCCAGGGTACCAAATTGCTCTGCAATTACCAAACTAGAGTGATTCGGAAGCATAACTCCTCCTGAGCCCACTCGTATAGTATTGGTTCCTTGGGCTACATATCCTATTAACACAGAAGTGGCACTACTGGCAATATGGGGCATATTATGATGTTCGGCCAGCCAAAAGCGAGTATAACCTAATACTTCTGCTTTTTGAGCTGTGTACAAAACATTATTTAAAGTTTCTTTAAAAGATTTATCTTCTCCTACTATGGCTAAATCTAAAAAAGAATATGGAATAGGTTCTTTCATAATTAAAATATCTAGTTTTGGATTAATATACTATAATTAGGGTACAAAAAATACTGCTTTAGATTTTTTTTAACAACAAAAAGAGCTCTAGAATTATCTAGAGCTCTTTTTGTTGTTATCTACCTTTGACATCTAACCTAAAATAAAAGCGAATACTCAAATCTAGGATACCCTCTATTTCCTTTTTCATCAGTAAAGCCTAACATGCGAAACTTGTAAAAATTACCTTTAGCGTCTTTCAACACATAAAAAACGTCCTTATAAACTACACGTTGACTCGCCACATCGCGCCAAGTATCACCAATGATCCTTAAATCATAACTAAAGTTAGCATAATCAACCTGATTCAAAGAAAACTCCTTGTAAAAATCTTTATCGTCCGATGGAATCCTCACCATATAAGCTTGCACTCCTGCATATCTATTCTGCAAAATAAAATCTGAGAAACCATAGGATCCCATAGGTGCTCCATTTTGAGAAACAGTATTAGTGAAAACTGTAAAATTCAGATCCCAATTCTCTTTACTAGGCTCTACCGAAACAGAACCTAGAGTATCGAAACTAAAGAAATTAAAATTAAACCCTGGTCGCTTGGGAATTAATATTTCCTTAAACTGGCTTTGTTGGGGTTCAGCATACTGTAATAAATAATCACTACCTCTTTGTAAAATACGTATTTTTTTCCATCCTCGAGCATCACCTGCAATGTTGACACTTCCCGGAAGAACATCCTTATCACTACCAATAGCACTACCCAAATTTAACAAATAGACTTTATTGTTTTCATCATTGGGATCAATTCTAGCAATAGCAGTTTGATTTAAATCTCCGCTTGGGCTATCAATATAAGCCGTATTCTTACTATCAAAGGTACCTATACGAATAAGCTCTTGTAATTTTTGCAATTCTGAACTTGACACCACTTGATCTATAGAAGAAACCCCCAAAGGACCAGCGGCCATGTAAATAGATCCATTTAATTTAACTACAAATTCAGGACCATCACTATAAAAAGCTAAATCCCATGAATCTCTTAATACTGGATAAGTGGCACGTCCTGCTAAATCAACATATACCTGATTATGTTCATTTGGCCCTCCAATATTAGGAGCTAAGACCCCACCTAAGGATGCATTATAACTAATAGTAAGGATATTAAACCCTCTAATGACAGGTGTTGCAGCAGTGTAATTAATATTTTGAATCTGAAACTGAACTAACTTATCACTTTGTTCTTGATCAGAGTCTAAATTTTTGAAAACAAATTCAACTCCATTACTACCTTTAGAAAAAGGAAGAACGATAACCTGTCCTTGACCAATACTAGGTATAGTACTAAAATCTTTATCAAAAACCACATCTTGCATAGTAACGTGCAATTCAACACTTCCCTCTACTTGGGCTGTTTGGGAAAACAACAGTGAAATTACTGCCTGGTCTTTAATATCACCATAAGGAATTGATTGTTCCTCAAATGCTACAATAAATTCTCTTTCATCCTTATTACCGGATTGCGAATCTTTAGAACAACTAAATATACTAAGAGCAACTGCTGTTAG
Organism: uncultured Flavobacterium sp.; assembly: GCA_947632215.1. Classification (GTDB taxonomy): domain Bacteria; phylum Bacteroidota; class Bacteroidia; order Flavobacteriales; family Flavobacteriaceae; genus Flavobacterium. The sequence goes on from CANROJ010000016.1 coordinate 2,719, forward strand.
GAATAATATTTTTAAAATACTTCTCATTTTATTTCACTTAAAAACCTAAATTATACTGTACTTTTAAAAAACAACTACGACCGTAAGCAATCGGCATTACAGTAGCTCCTGGTTCATGAGCAGTAGCCGTGTTAGCAGTAGTCTTTAGATTGATTACATTAAAAATATTACGTACACCAAAAGTTGCTATCAACTTCCTATCTAATAATGGTTGTCTTACGCTAAAATCTAGCCAAGAATAACTATTTTGTTTGCCTTTGAAATAGTACTCTCCAAACATATCTGTTTCCATAACATATTTATATTCTTCTCCGTTATACTTATAATATAGAGAAAAAGAAGTATTCCAATTTGGTAATTTATAACTAACATTGGCTGTAACCTCTGGAGTGTATAAATACTTATCAGTATCTGTCGGGGCTTCAAACATTTGTTGAGCAGAACCAGAAATTGTAAAGCCCACACCAAAATCAATATTTCTCCAATGAACTTGATTTAAAAAAGTCAGCCCTATATTTCTGTACCGATCAACATTCATGTACTTAAATTTCAAACCAGTTGGCTCATACATTTGAATAATATCAATTTTATCGTTAACCTCCAGGTAACGTCCTGTCAAACTAGTACTGAACTCTAATTCGGTGTTTATATCTATATCTTTTTTAAAATTCAAGAAAAAAGTTTTCCCTTTTTCAGGTTTTAAATTAGGATTCCCTTGAAGATCATGATTAACATCTACAAAATAAGTATAAAGCTCCTCATAACTAGGTAATCTTGGCGAAGTACCGAAAGTAGCACGCACCTCATAACCACTCTTTAAAACGTATTTTAGAACTAAACTTAATGCATGCTGATTCTCAAATGTATTAGAAGTCATTAAGCGATAACCTGGTCGAATCATAAAGCGAGGCAAAACATTAATCTCAGAGGATGCATAAAAATCGTAACTTCCTAAAGTATGATTCTCGGGCTTCTCTCCTAAGCCCTGTGACATTGCAGAATACCCTTTACTATTAGTAATCTCGTATCCCAGTTGAAACTTAGCATTATCCCAATTAATAAACTCACTAAAAGTTCCCCTTGAAAAGAATACTTCTCTACTTTCAGTCTTTACATTACTTTGATCAAACTTTTCATCATAACGAATTCTATATCGATAAGAGTTGTTAGTCTTTTGTTGTTTTTGATAAGAAAAGGATAAATCAAAAAACATGAGATCCTCAATACGTCCAGAGGTATTCAATACATTAGACCATCTTTTTGTATTAATTTTTTGATCAAAAGCAATAGGATCTATAGTTTCAAATAATGGATTTTCATTTAAATCAAAAGACTTACTATAATTCTTCATACGTTCGTCAAAATACTCAAACTTATAAAAAACACGGTATGATCCTTTATGATAGTTAATAAATGCCTTTAAATTATCTTGATTCTTTGGCAGCCATTCATGTCCTCGTTTATCTTGATCCCCGTAATAGGTGAACCCTTGTCTTTGATCATACCAACCTTTAAAGTCATTATGAGTATAACTAACACTGGCATATACATTATCACTAATATTATGTCCTAAAGTCAAACCTTGAATATGCTTGCCTTTATCATTAAAATTATATTCTTTCCCTACAGTTTCTTCCTGAATAAAAGCTCTTACATTCCAATCATTAATATTATTCTTTTTGGTGATTATATTAATAATTCCAGTTACCGCATTAGCTCCATAATCTACCCCCATTGATCCTTCAACAATTTCGATCTGAGCTACATCATCCAAATTAATCTGGGTTAAATCTGTGTTATTTCCAAAGCCCTCATCACTAATCATAGGAACATTATCCACCAGAATGGTAAAATATTGCCCATCAAGACCAAACATCTTGATACTAGATCTACCAGTAGTCGCATTAGGTAAAATAGAAATATTCATAACCTGATTTAAGGCATCGGCTAGTGTTACGGCTCCCAAATTTTCGATACGTTGTCTATTTAAGACTGTAACATTATTCACAGCCTTATTAATAGACTGTGGATTATACTGTCCAGAAATAACAATCTCTTCTAATTTATGTTGCGCTGAACTTAAAGTATCTTGAGCTATAAGCCCCGTACTAAAAAAAGAACATAAACCAAGTACAAATAATGACTTGTGTTTCATTTAAATACATTTTTTTTGATAGTGCAAAGATAATAATTATTATTATTTAAACTCATTTTAAATAAGAAATATTACCAAAAAAAAAAAACGAAGTATTATACTTCGTTTTTTATATATTTTTTATGCTTTAGGTAAAAACACTTCTGCCATCATACATCGAGCACTCCCTCCTCCACAAGCCTCAATAGTATCTAAACTACTATGTAAGATAGTACAATACTTCTGGATTGCCTTAACTTGTTTGTCCGACAAACTCTTGAATGCCTGAGTAGACATCACCAAGTATTTCTCATTATTGCTCCCTAATACTTGTAACATATTTCCAGCAAAATTGTTCACTTGATCTTCTGTTATTGTGATAATCTCTTTATTAGTATTTTTCAGATGATTCAAAACAATTTTTCTTTCCTGTTTATCATCAATTGCATCAGCACAGATGATAGCGAAATCATCTCCTAGACTCATCATTACATTAGTGTGATAAATATTCTTGCGTTGACCATCGACACTCTGAAATGCCTCAAAAATAACCGGATCCATTTCAAACTCTTCACAAAATTCGATAACTAAATCTTCATTAGCTCGTTCCGATAGAGCACAATAAACCTTATTATTTACCCTATCAATAACTAAGCTTCCTGTACCTTCTAAAAACAAATTATCTTGCTCTGCCGAAGTATAATCCCAGATATCACTTATCTCAAAACCTTTTTCTTCTAAAATATCTAAAATATCCTCACGTCTTTCTAAACGTCTATTAGCCGCGAACATAGGATAAAGAATAACTTCACCTGAATCGTGAAAAGAAATCCAATTATTAGGAAAAATACTATCAGGCGTGTCAGGTGATATTGTATCTTGCACAACAGTAACATCTACTCCAACCTCTTGCAAGATTTTAACAAAATCATCAAATTCCTTTTGAGCTTGTGAATTTACAGTTTCAGGGGTAACATTATTATCTAAAATCCTTTGGTAATAATTATTAACTGCCGTTTGCTCATTACTACGAAAAGCCACAGGACGAATCATTAAAATAGAATTAGTTATCTGCATAATATATATATTTATTTATCTCTTGTTAAAGGTAAAGTTGTACATCTTAATAAGCCACCTTGCTTAGCGATTTCAGCATATGGCACAGTTTCTACAATAAAACCATTTTGCGCAAGCCAACTATTTAAACGCTTGAAATTACGTTCAGAAACCACTACATTAGGTGCGATAGAAAATACATTTGGAACCATATCGTACATTTCTTGCTCAGTGACATGGAACAAATTATCTGGTCCAAATAAGTCTACCAAATACTGATACTCTTGAGCATTGGAAAAACCCTGCTGGTAGATAATAGCTTTATCTTCTCCTACAGGCTGGAAACAACAATCCAAGTGTAAAGCATTTTGTTTAGCATTTGTTCTAGACTTAATTAAGTCAAAACTCTTAACAATTTTATCAGGAAAAAGCTTAGTGATAAACTCCACGCCCAAAGTATTAGTGCGTGCAGTAACATATTGATCATAATCGGCTCCTTGATAGGTCCCTATAAAGATATGATCCTTCCACAACATTACATCACCACCTTCAAAATGAACTTCTTTTGGTGCTGATATAATTTTACTGGGATCAACTTGATCTAAAATATATTTCAAAGCAGCTAATTCCCTAGCGCGATCAGGCAACACATTAGCTTTAATAAACTTATCTTGAATTACAAAACCAATATCACGCGAAAATATCTGGTTGTAATCCAACAAAACTTCGGGTCTAAAAACCTCTACTTCATACTTTTGAAATATCAGCCTCAAGGCTTCCATTTCTGACACCATATCTTTTTCGATAGGATAAGTGCCTTTTTTAATATGCTCTAACGACTTTGGGTCATAAGCATCTTCGATACTAGGTGTGGGTCCGTTACTTGTGGCTATGCCAAGGACCACAGCCCGCAACCTACTTGTTTCATTGTTGATATTTAATTCTAACATATAATTATAGTTTTACACAAATATAAGAAAACCTATCCTACAATACAGAAACAATAAACACAAAAGAGCCACTTAAATAAGTGGCTCTTTATATATCAAGCTAAATAGTTTTTTGTTATCTATTTTCCAAGCTAACAAATTCTCTTGAAGGCTCTCCAATATAAACTTGTCTTGGACGTCCAATAGGTTCCTTATTAATTCTCATTTCTTTCCATTGAGCAATCCAACCTGGTAAACGACCTATAGCAAACATTACTGTAAACATTTCAGTCGGAATACCTAATGCTCTATAAATAATTCCTGAATAGAAATCTACGTTAGGATATAAATGTCTTTGTACGAAATATGGATCCTTTAATGCAGTTTCCTCTAATTTCTTAGCAATTTCTAATACTGGATCATCTACTCCCAATTTACTTAAAACTTCGTCGGCAGCTTTTTTAATAATACGTGCTCTAGGATCAAAGTTTTTGTAAACTCTATGTCCGAATCCCATCAATCTAAATGGATCATCTTTATCTTTAGCTTTAGCCATGTATTTCTCTACATCACCACCATCTTGTTGGATAGCTTCCAGCATCTCTAATACTGCTTGATTAGCCCCTCCATGCAAAGGTCCCCATAATGCAGAAACTCCAGCAGAAATAGAAGCAAAAAGTCCAGCATGAGAAGATCCTACCATACGAACTGTAGAAGTTGAGCAATTTTGCTCGTGATCAGCATGAAGAATAAATAACTTATCAATTGCATTTTTAACTATAGGATCGATTTCATAAGGATCTGTAGGCAAAGCAAACATCAACTTAAGAAAGTTATCTACATAACCTGCCGTATTATCATAATAATTTAAAGGATAACCTTTAGCTTTACGATAAGTCCATGTAGCGATAACTAAGAATTTAGCCATCGTTTTACATACAGCATCATATAAAGACTTCTCGCAATCTGCATCAACTACTTTAGGATTAAAAGCAGTTAAAGCGCTAGTTAAAGATGCTAACACTCCCATTGGGTGAGCTGTTCTTGGAAAACCTTCGATAATTTTTCTCATCTCTTCGTTAACCAAAGTATATTTACGAATATCATTTTCGAATTGTGTTACCTGTTCTTTAGTAGGTAACGCGCCAAAAATGATTAAATACGAAACTTCTAAAAAGTTAGAATTAGCTGCTAAATCTTCAATAGAATACCCTCTATAACGTAAAATCCCTTCTTCTCCATCTAAGTACGTAATAGCACTTTTACATGCTCCAGAGTTTTTGTACCCTGGATCATAAGTTATAGCTCCTGTTAAAGCACGTAGCTTTAAGATATCAATTGCTACCTCGTTCTCAGTACCAACTATCACAGGAAACTCATGTCGTTGTCCGTCTATTTCAATAAAAGCTGTTTTAGACATATTATTTATAATTATATTTATATTTTTTGTTATTTCTTAAGAATATTTTAAATGCTCATTAGTAGGGCATTTTTCAGTAGGAAAGATATAAAATAATATGGAATCTCACAAGTTAAAACAATCTTCTTAACCCAATATTAATTATAAATACAAACCTTTTACATGTTAAATATTTGAATAAAAATCTAAGAAGCCCAAAATTATCATTTTCTCAAAAAAAACAACAAAATACCTAAAAATTAGTAATGCTCTTGTTTTCACAAGAGCATTACTAATTTTCTGACTTCTAATTTACTTTAAAAGCCTTATCTTGAGGATAATATGCAACAAACCCTAACTCTTCTTCTATACGTAACAACTGATTATACTTAGCCATACGATCTGAACGAGAAGCGGAACCTGTTTTAATCTGACCACAATTAAGTGCAACTGCTAAATCAGCGATAGTACTATCTTCAGTTTCCCCAGAGCGATGAGACATTACAGAGGTAAATCCAGCATTCTTAGCCATATTAACTGCTGCAATAGTTTCTGTTAGCGTACCTATTTGATTTACCTTGATAAGAATAGAGTTAGCAATTCCTTCCTTAACCCCGCGCTCTAATCTCTCTACATTAGTAACAAACAAATCGTCACCAACTAACTGAACCTTATCACCAATCTTCTGAGTCAAATATTTCCATCCTTCCCAATCATCTTCATACATACCGTCTTCAATAGATATAATAGGATATCTTGAAGATAACTCCGCTAAATAATCGGCTTGTTCACGAGAGGTACGCACTTTTCCTTGAGCACCTTCAAACTTAGTGTAGTCGTAATTTCCATCCACAAAAAACTCAGAAGCTGCACAATCCAAAGCAATCATAATTTGATCACCGAAAGTATAACCAGCCTTCTCTACTGCAAGCTTAATGCAATCTAAAGCATCTTCTGTCCCACCAAGAGCAGGTGCAAAACCTCCTTCATCTCCAACAGCTGTACTAAGTCCTCGAGCATGTAAAACAGCTTTAAGACTATGGAAAATTTCAGTTCCTATCTGTAAAGCTTCAGAGAAACTTTGAGCTTTAACAGGCATAATCATAAACTCCTGAAAGGCAATAGGAGCATCAGAATGTGATCCACCATTAATAATATTCATCATAGGAACCGGAAGTGTGTTAGCTGATACTCCTCCAACATATCTATATAAAGGAAGTCCCAACTCAGCAGCCGCAGCTTTAGCTACAGCCAATGACACACCTAAAATAGCATTAGCACCAAGATTACTCTTATTCGCTGTACCATCAAGTTCGATCATTAACTGATCAATTGCATTTTGCTCTAGAACACTAATACCTACAATTTGCTCAGCTATAATTGTATTTACATTCTCAACAGCAGTTAAAACACCTTTACCACAAAATGCCTTTGCTCCATCACGAAGCTCTACTGCTTCATGCTCACCTGTAGAAGCTCCAGAAGGAACGGCTGCTCTACCAAGAAAACCAGCATCAGTAATAACGTCTACTTCCACAGTTGGGTTACCTCTAGAGTCTAAAATTTGACGTGCATGCACACTAACGATTGTACTCATATTATAATTGTGTCTTTAAAATTTAGTATAGCAAAACTACAAATTAAAAAGCAAAAAAACTTTACATTTCACAAGCAATAAAGTTAACTTGGTAGAAAACTCAGCTAAAAAAAAAAGCAGCTATTAAATAGCTACTTTGTTTTCTTTAATATAATCAACAAACTGATCAAATAAATAACGAGAGTCATGTGGACCAGGACTTGCCTCAGGATGGTACTGAACAGAAAAAACATGTTTATCTTTCATACGCATACCAGCAACTGTCCCATCATTTAAATGTATATGAGTAAGCTCTAAAAGAGGATGCTTTTCCAAATCTTCTTTAATAATAGCAAAACCGTGATTTTGAGAAGTAATCTCTCCTAAGCCTGTTATTATATTTTTCACTGGGTGATTCACACCGCGATGTCCACTAAACATCTTGAAGGTATTAACACCTTGCGAAAGTCCAATTAACTGGTGACCTAAACAAATTCCAAAAACAGGTTTATTAGAATCTATTACTTGCTGCACAACATCTAACACTCCGATTTTACCTAAGGCTGCAGGGTCTCCAGGCCCATTAGAAAGAAAGAAACCATCTGGATTAAAATTTAAAAGTTCTTCATATGACGTATTATAAGGAAAAACCTTAACAAAACAACCACGTTCGGCTAAACACTTTAAAATACTAGTTTTAATTCCAAAATCTAAAGCGGCAACACGGTAAGGTGCATCTTCTTGTCCATAAGTGTAAGCCACCTTGGTAGAAACCTTAGAAGCTAATTCTAAACCTTCCATAGAAGCAATATCTTTAAGACGCTCTTTTAATTCTTCAATACTCGTACCATCAGTAGAGATAATAGCGTTCATTGCACCATTTTCACGAATATAAGTAGTTAAAGCGCGTGTATCAACATCACAAATCGCAACCAAAGAGTGCTCTTTAAAATAAGCCAAAGTATCTTGATAAGAATTAGCACGTGAATTAACATAACTAAAACTTTTACAAACTAGACCAGCGATTTTAATTCCATCGGAATCCACCTCTTGCTTATTGACCCCATAATTACCGATATGTGGGCTTGTTGCCAACATAATCTGTCCAAAATACGAGGGATCTGTGAAAACCTCTTGATAACCTGTCATACCTGTGTTGAAACAAATCTCCCCATAAGCAGTACCGCTAACACCAACAGATTTTCCGTAAAATACAGTACCATCATTAAGCACTATAACCGCATTATCTTTCTTATTATATTCCATTATAAATTATTGAATTGGATCAGACAAAATTAAAACAAAAAAATATTAAAAAAAGGGCCATTCTAAAAAAGAATGCCCCTTTATGGTAAAATTTTACAAATCTAAAATTGCAAAATCATTATTCATTAGTTCCTGCTTCGCTAGGAGTTTCAACTGCAACTTCGTCAGTAGCTTTTTTCTTACCTCTACGAGTATTTTTCTTAGCTTCTTTCTTAGCAACATTATAGATTTCGTTGAAGTCTACGAACTCAATCATAGCCATATCAGCGTTATCACCTAAACGATTACCTAATTTAATAATACGAGTGTATCCACCTGGACGATCACCAACTTTTTGAGCAACTTCTCTGAATAATTCAGTAACTGCTTCTTTTTGTTTGATGTAAGAGAAAACTACACGACGATTATGAGTATCATCAGTTTTAGCTTTAGTCACTAGTGGCTCAATAAACTGTTGTAAAGCTTTAGCTTTAGCTACTGTAGTATTGATACGCTTGTGCTCGATTAAAGAACAAGCCATATTAGCTAACATAGATTTTCTATGACCAGCCTTTCTACTTAACTTATTTATTTTTTTTCCGTGTCTCATTTCTTTCTAGAATTTAGACTTTAAAGGTCTAGATTATTCTTTATCTAATTTGTATTTTGATAGATCCATACCAAAATTCAGTCCTTTTACTGCAACTAATTCTTCTAACTCAGATAAAGATTTTTTACCAAAGTTTCTGAATTTCATTAAGTCGTTCTTGTTAAAAGATACTAAATCTCCTAATGTATCTACTTCAGCCGCTTTCAAACAATTCAATGCTCGAACTGAAAGATCTAAATCTACCAATTTAGTTTTTAGAAGCTGTCTCATATGTAATGATTCCTCATCGTATGATTCAGTTTGAGCGATTTCATCCGCCTCTAAAGTAATTCTCTCGTCAGAAAACAGCATAAAATGATGAATCAAAGTTTTTGCTGCCTCCGTTAAAGCATCTTTCGGGTGAATCGATCCATCAGTGATGATATCAAAAACTAACTTTTCATAGTCAGTTTTCTGCTCTACACGATAGTTTTCGATTGCATACTTAACGTTCTTAACTGGAGTATAAATTGAATCTGTAAAGATAGTTCCTATTGGTGCATTTGGCTTTCTATTTTCTTCAGCTGGCACGTACCCTCTTCCTTTTTCAATAGATAAATCCATATTGATAGTAACATTACTATCTAAATTACAGATTACTAAATCAGGATTTAGAACTTGAAAGCTAGAGATGAATTTTTGGAAATCACCTGCAGTTAACTGATCTTTACCGGAAAAAGAAATACTTACAGTTTCGTTATCTACCTCTTCAATTTGACGTTTAAAACGAACCTGTTTTAAATTAAGAATGATTTCTGTTACATCCTCAACTACACCTGCTATAGTAGAAAACTCATGATCCACTCCTTCTATACGAACTGAAGTAATTGCATATCCTTCCAAAGAAGAAAGAAGTACTCTTCTCAATGCATTACCAATAGTCAATCCATATCCCGGTTCTAAAGGTCTAAATTCGAATTTACCTTTAAAGTCGGTCGAATCAATCATGATAACTTTATCGGGCTTTTGAAAATTAAATATTGCCATATATGTTTCGACTGAATGTCAATTATTATTTGTTGTACAACTCTACGATTAACTGCTCTTTAATGTTTTCAGGAACTTGAAGTCTCTGAGGAATAGCTACAAAGCTACCTTCTAAAGTTTCAGGATTCCATGTAATCCATTCATAAACAGCACTAGAATTAGATAACGAACGTTCAATGCTTTCTAGAGATTTAGATTTTTCACGAACTGCAACTTTATCACCAGGTTTTAATTGGTAAGAAGGGATATTAACAACCTCTCCATTCACAGTAATATGTCTGTGAGAAACAATTTGACGCGCTGCTGGTCTAGATGGAGCAATTCCCATTCTATAAACAACGTTATCTAATCTTGATTCACATAATTGAATCAATACCTCACCTGTTACTCCACGAGCTGCAGCAGCTTTCTTGTAAAGGTTACGGAATTGTTTTTCTAAAATACCATAAGTATATTTAGCTTTTTGCTTTTCCATTAACTGGATAGCGTACTCTGATTTCTTACCTCTCTTTTTAGCTAAACCATGTTGCCCTGGAGGGTAATTTCTTTTTTCAAAAGACTTATCATCTCCGAAAATAGCTTCGCCGAATTTACGTGCGATTTTAGTTTGTGGACCAGTATATCTTGCCATTTCTAAATAATTAAAAAAAGGTAGGGGATTATGAATTCAGGTCTCTTTCCTCCGATAATCCATTCCTACCTTATGTGTTATACTATAAAATTAAACTCTTCTTCTCTTAGAAGGACGACATCCGTTGTGTGGCATTGGAGTAATATCGATGATCTCTGTTACTTCAATTCCATTGTTATGTAAAGAACGGATAGCAGATTCTCTACCGTTTCCAGGTCCTTTTACGTAAACTTTAACTTTTTTAAGTCCTGCCTCAAGTGCAACTTTACCACAATCTTCTGCAGCCATTTGAGCAGCGTATGGAGTGTTCTTTTTAGAACCTCTGAATCCCATTTTACCTGCTGATGACCAAGAAATCACTTCACCTTTCTTATTAGTTAATGAAATGATTATGTTGTTAAACGTCGCATTAATATGAGCTTCACCTGTTGATTCAACAAGTACTTTACGTTTTTTTGTATTCGCTTTAGCCATATTACTACTTATTATTTAGTTGCTTTTTTCTTGTTAGCAACAGTTTTTCTTTTACCTTTTCTAGTTCTAGAGTTATTTTTAGTTCTTTGTCCTCTTAATGGAAGACCAGTTCTATGACGAATACCTCTGTAACATCCGATATCCATTAAACGTTTAATATTTAATGAAATTTCTGAACGTAGTTCACCTTCGATAGTGAATTGTCCTACAGCCTCACGAATAGCTCCGATTTCTTCATCGTTCCAATCCTGAACTTTTTTATCTTCACTTACTTGAGCTCTCTCAAGAACTTCTTTAGCTCTACTTGAACCAATTCCGAAGATATAAGTTAAAGCAATAACTCCTCTTTTGTGTTTAGGTATATCTACCCCTGCGATTCTTGCCATAATTATCCTTGTCTTTGATTAAATCTAGGATTCTTTTTATTGATAACGTAAATTCTACCTTTTCTACGTACTATAATGCACTCGGCACTTCTTTTTTTAACTGATGCTCTTACTTTCATTTTAATAGCGTCTTTAATATCTATAAGTAATTCTTGCTTTGGTTAAGTCATAAGGACTCATTTCCAATTTAACCCTGTCTCCTGGTAGCAACTTAATATAATGCATACGCATCTTACCTGAGATATGAGCTATTACAACGTGTCCATTTTCTAATTCAACACGGAACATTGCATTGGATAATGCCTCTATGATCGCCCCGTCTTGTTCTATTGCTGATTGTTTTGCCATAAAAACTAAGCTATTGCTTTTCTATTTTTACCACTAGTCATCATGCTGTCATACTGTTTGTTTAACAAATAAGCATTGACCTGCTGCATAGTGTCTATTACTACACTCACCATGATTAATAGTGATGTTCCACCATAAAACATCGCCCACCCTTGTTGAACTCCTAACACACTAACAACAATCGCTGGAAAAACAGCAATAACTGCAAGGAAAAGAGATCCCGGGAAAGTGATTAATGACATAACCTTATCTAAAAATTCAGCGGTATCAGAACCAGGCTTAACACCAGGTATAAAACCACCACTTCTCTTTAAATCATCTGCCATCTTATTAGTAGGTACTGTAATTGCGGTGTAAAAGTACGTAAAAATTATGATTAAAAAAGCAAAAAGCAAATTATACTGCCATCCGAACACATCATGAAACGTATTACTGATAGATTTTGCAGTATCAGAAGTAGATAAACCAGCCACTGCGGCAGGTACGAACATAATAGCCTGAGCGAAAATGATCGGCATCACTCCAGATGCATTTAACTTTAATGGAATCCACTGACGATTACCGCCTAACATAGATTGATCATAAGTTCCAGAAGCACTTCTTCTTGCATATTGAACTGAAATTCTTCTTACAGCAAGAGTTAAATAGATACAAGCAACAATGATTAACAACCATAAAATTACCTCTATTACCACCATCATTAGGCCTCCATTATTATCGGTCATTCTTGATTGAAACTCTTGAATGAAAGACACTGGTAGTCTTGCTATGATTCCAATCATGATCAATAATGAAATACCGTTTCCAATACCTTTATCAGTAATCTTCTCACCTAACCACATTGCAAAAACAGTTCCGGTAACTAGTATAATTACTGAAGAAAACAAGAATGAGAATGAATTGAAACCTAGCAAAAATGCATCTGAAGGCAATTGCACATACAAGTTGTAAATATAACTAGGCCCTTGTAACAAGGTAATACCTATAGTTAACCATCTTGTAATTTGGTTCATCTTCTTTCTACCGCTCTCTCCATCGTTTTGTAGCTTTTGCAAATAAGGAACCGCGATTCCCATTAACTGCACTACGATTGAAGCAGAAATATAAGGCATAATACCTAATGCGAATACAGATGCTTGTGCGAAAGCACCACCTGTGAATACATTAATTAACCAACCAATACCTTGATCAGTTTGCTCTGTTAAAGCTTGCAATTTCGTTGCGTCAATACCTGGAAGGGTTACTTGTGAACCAAAACGGTACACAAGCAATAACCCTAAAGTTAAAAAGATTTTGTTCTTTAATTCTTCGATTTTCCAAATACCGGCAAATGTTTCAAAAAACTTTTTCATCTTGTTTACTAAGATTTTATAACGTTATGATTTCTCCACCAGCTGCTTGAATTGCTTCGATAGCAGTCGCTGAAAACTTGTGAGCAGAAACTTTTAATTTTGCTTTTAACTCACCACGTCCTAAAACCTTAACTAAACCATTCTTAGAAACTAATCCTAAGTCTACTAATAAAGCGAAATCTACAGTATCTGTAACAACTCCGTTATCAACTAAAGTTTGTAATTTCTCTAAATTGATAACATCGTATTCTACTCTGTTAATATTCTTGAAACCAAATTTAGGTACACGTCTTTGAAGTGGCATCTGCCCTCCTTCAAATCCTAGTTTTTTAGAGTAACCTGAACGTGATTTAGCTCCTTTATGTCCTTTTGTAGAAGTTCCTCCTTTTCCAGACCCTTCACCACGACCAAGACGTTTGTTTTGATTGTGTACTGAACCTTCTGCAGGCTGTAAATTACTTAAATTCATCTTTTACAAATTATTTAATTTCTTCTACAGAAACTAAGTGTTGAACTTTATTTACCATTCCCAAAATTGCACTACTAGCTTCATGTTCCACTACTTGATTCATCTTGCGAAGTCCTAAAGCCTCTAATGTTCTCTTTTGTGATTGAGGACAATTAATTTGGCTTCTTACTTGTTTGATTTTGATCTTTGACATAACTTCTTTCAAATTAACCTTTAAACACTTTTTCTAAAGAAATTCCTCTTTGTTTTGCAACTGTAGAAGCACTTCTTAGGCGTAATAAAGCATCGAAAGTAGCCTTCACCACGTTATGTGGGTTCGAAGATCCTTGCGATTTAGATAATAAATCTGTAATACCTACAGCTTCTACAACCGATCTCACAGAACCACCAGCGATAACTCCTGTACCTAATGATGCAGGCATCAATAGAACTCTTGCACCACTGAATTTTCCTTTTTGCTCATGTGGAATAGTATGTCCGTTTAAAGGAATTCTAACTAAGTTTTTCTTAGCATCTTCAACTGCTTTAGCAATTGCTTCAGAAACATCTTTAGATTTACCTAAACCATGACCCACTACACCGCTTTCGTCACCTACTACAACTACAGCTGAGAACCCAAATGCGCGTCCTCCTTTAGTTACTTTAGTAACACGGTTCACACTAACCAAACGGTCTTTTAAATCAAGACCACTTGGTTTTACAAATTCTACGTTTTTATAATTTTGATACATAACTAATTAGAATTTTAATCCAGCTTCTCTAGCTCCGTCTGCTAATGATTTAACACGTCCGTGGTATAAATATCCGTTTCTATCGAAAGATACAGTTTCTATACCAGCTTTTAAAGCTTTCTCTGCAATTAGTTTTCCAACCGATGCAGCAGTTTCAATATTGGTTCCTCTTGTTACACCAGCTTCTCTCGAAGATGCTGAAGTTAGAGTTACTCCACTCACGTCATCTATGATTTGAGCATAGATTTCTTTATTACTTCTGAATACAGAAAGTCTTGGCTTAGCAGCTGTACCGCTAACGATCTTTCTAACTCTGAATTTTATACGTTGTCTTCTTTCAGATTTTGTTAATGACATAGTCTTAATTTTTAAGCTGATTTACCTGCTTTTCTTCTTAACTCTTCACCCACAAACTTGATTCCTTTTCCTTTGTAAGGCTCTGGTTTACGGTATGAACGGATTTTAGCTGCAACTTGACCTACTAATTGTTTGTCAAATGAAGTCAATTTTAAAATTGGGTTTTTCCCTTTCTCAGAGATAGTTTCAATTGAAACCTCTGGAGCAACATCGATAATGATGTTATGTGAGAAACCTAAAGCTAAATCTAATCTTTGTCCTTGGTTAGAAGCACGGTATCCTACCCCTACTAACTCTAAAGCCAATGTAAATCCTTCAGATACTCCAGCTATCATATTGCTGATTAAACTACGGTATAAACCGTGCTTAGCTCTTTCTTCTTTTGCATCAGAAGAACGTTCTACAATAACTTGGTTATCTTCAACTTTAATACTAACTGTATCGAATTTCTGAGTAAGTTCTCCTAATTTACCTTTAACAACGATTTCCCCATCTTTAACGTCTACCGTTACTCCTGCAGGAATTGCTATTGGACTTTTTCCTATTCTTGACATCTCTTAGTCTTTTTAAATTAGTATACGTAACAAACTACTTCTCCACCAACATTAAGTTGTTTTGCTTGTTTTCCAGTCATCAAACCTTTTGATGTAGAAACAATCGCGATTCCTAAACCGTTTAAGATTCTAGGAAGATCTGCTGCAGAGGCGTATTTACGTAAACCTGGTTTACTAATTCTCTGGATATCTCTAATTACAGACTCTTTCGTGTCTTTATCGTATTTTAAAGCTATTTTGATTGTACCTTGAACAGTACTATCATCAAATTTATAGCTTAAGATATATCCTTGATCGAATAAAATTTTAGTGATTTCTTTTTTAAAGTTAGAAGCTGGTATTTCTACCACTTTGTGGTTCGCACGCACAGCATTTCTAACTCTTGTAAGATAATCTGCTATTGGATCTGTATACATGTTTTTACCTTTAAATCTTAATTACCAACTTGCCTTTTTAACTCCAGGTATCAATCCTTGGTTAGCCATCTCACGGAAAGTAACACGTGAAATACCGAATTGACGCATATACCCTCTTGGTCTTCCTGTTAACTTACATCTATTGTGTAAACGAACTGGAGAAGCATTTTTAGGTAACTTTTGTAATCCTTCGTAGTCACCAGCTTCTAAAAGAGCTTTTCTTTTAGCTGCATATTTGTCTACTAATGCTTGTCTTTTTACCTCGCGGGCTTTCATTGATTCTTTAGCCATACTTAATTCTTTTTAAAAGGTAATCCTAATTCAGCAAGTAAAGATTTCGCTTCTTTATCTGTTTGAGCAGATGTTACAAAAGTGATATCAAAACCAGCGATTTTGTTTACTTTATCAATATTGATTTCAGGGAAAATAATTTGCTCAGTTACTCCTAAGTTATAATTTCCTCTTCCGTCAAATCCGTTAGATTTAATACCTGAAAAATCTCTAACTCGTGGTAATGCTGAAGTTACTAAACGGTCTAAAAATTCATACATTTTCTCGCCACGTAAAGTTACCTTAGCTCCAATAGGCATTCCTTTTCTCAATTTGAAAGAAGCAACGTCCTTTTTAGAAATAGTAGCTACTGCTTTTTGACCTGTAATTTTAGTTAATTCCTCAACGGCATAATCAACTAATTTTTTATCAGATACAGCAGCACCTACACCACGGCTAACAACGATTTTTTCAAGTTTAGGAACTTGCATAACGTTTTTGTAACCAAATTCCTCAGTAAGAGCAGAGATTACTCTGCTTTTATATTCTTCTTTAAGTCTTGGTATATAAGCCATAACTATAATACTTGATTTGATTTTTTAGAAACTCTCACATTTTTTCCATCTACATTCTTAATAGCTATCTTAGTTGCAACATTGTTAGCATCTAACACTACTAAATTCGAAATTTGAATTGGAGCTTCTTTTTTAACAATTCCACCTTGAGGGTTAGAAGCACTTGGCTTAACATGTTTTGAAATGATGTTTACCCCTTCAACAATGGCTTTGTTTTTCTCACGTAATACTTTAACGATTTTACCTTCAGATCCTTTATGATCTCCAGCAATAACACGTACAGTATCTCCTGTTTTTACTTTTAGCTTTGTCATCTTTTGAAAGAATTACAACACCTCTGGTGCTAATGATACAATTTTCATGAATTGTTTTTCACGAAGTTCTCTCGCTACTGGACCAAAAACACGAGTACCTCTCATCTCACCTGCAGCATTTAATAACACACATGCGTTGTCATCAAATCTGATGTAAGACCCATCGGCTCTTCTCACTTCTTTTTTGGTACGTACAACAACTGCAGTTGAAACAGCTCCTTTTTTAACATTTGAGTTAGGGGCTGCATCTTTAATAGTAACTACAATTTTATCACCTACAGAGGCGTAACGACGTTTCGTTCCCCCTAATACACGGATAGTCAAAACTTCTTTTGCTCCCGTATTATCTGCTACTTTAAGTCTAGATTCCTGTTGTACCATAATTATTTCGCTCTTTCAATGATTTCAACTAATCTCCAACATTTTGATTTAGATAATGGACGAGTCTCCATAATCTTAACTTTATCTCCAATGTTGCAGTCATTTGTTTCGTCGTGTGCAACGTATTTCTTAGTTTTCAACACGAACTTACCGTATAATGGGTGTTTTACTCTATTTGTTTCAGCAACTACAATAGATTTCTCCATTTTGTTACTAGTAACAACACCTATTCTCTCTTTTCTTAATTTTCTATTTTCCATCTTTCAGCAGAATACAATTATTGTAACTCTCTTTTGCTTAATTCTGTCTTAACTCTTGCGATACTTCTTCTCATAGCTCTGATTTGAAGAGGATTCTCGATTGGAGAAACTGCGTGAGTTGACGTTAAATTATTGTATGTAGTAGTCAACGTTGTTAGTTGATCTTGTAATTCAGCTACAGATAGATTTACTATTTCTGATTGTTTCATGATAAAATTAGATTATGCTTCGAAATCTCTAGCAATTACAAACTTAGTTTTTACTGGAAGTTTTTGAGCTGCTAAGCGTAACGCTTCTTTTGCAACTGAGATTGGCACTCCGCCAACTTCAAACATAATTCTTCCAGGTTTTACCACAGCAACCCAGTATTCTACTGCACCTTTACCTTTACCCATACGTACTTCAAGAGGTTTCTTTGTGATAGGTTTGTCTGGGAAAATATTGATCCATAATTGTCCTTCACGTTTCATAAAACGAGTCGCTGCGATACGAGCTGCCTCAATTTGACGAGAAGTAATAAATGATGTATCCAATGATTTAATTCCAAACATTCCATTTGAAAGTTCGTGCCCTCTTTGAGCAATCCCTTTCATCTTACCTTTCTGTACCTTACGGTATTTTGTTCTTTTAGGCTGTAACATTTTTCTTCTGTTTAAAAATTACTTTCTTTTGCGTTGGTTTGGTCTACCTTTAGATGATCCTGCTGATTTAGATTGTTTTTTATCCATACCAGCTAACGGAGAAAGATCTCTCTTACCGTAAACTTCACCTTTCATGATCCACACTTTAATTCCCATTCTACCGTAAGTAGTGTGAGCCTCAGCAAGTGCATAATCAATGTCAGCTCTGAAAGTTGATAAAGGAATACGTCCTTCTTTGAAATTTTCGGAACGTGCCATTTCAGCTCCATTTAAACGACCAGAGATTTGAACTTTAATACCCTCAGCATTCATTCTCATAGCAGCTGCGATAGCCATACGGATTGCTCTACGGTAAGAAATTCTGTTCTCGATTTGACGAGCGATACTTGCAGCCACAAGATACCCATCTAATTCAGGACGTTTAATTTCGAAGATATTGATTTGTACTTCTTTATCAGTAATCTTTTTCAATTCCTCTTTCAACTTGTCTACCTCTTGTCCACCTTTACCGATAATGATACCAGGTCTAGCAGTAGTGATAGTAACGGTTACAAGTTTTAAAGTTCTCTCAATGATTACCTTAGATACACTAGCTTTCGATAAACGAGCATGAATATACTTTCTGATTTTGTGATCTTCAGCGATTTTATCACCGTAGTCATTTCCACCATACCAGTTTGAGTCCCATCCTCTAATAATGCCAAGGCGATTCCCGATTGGATTAGTCTTTTGTCCCATACTGCTTATTAATTGCTTTGAGTGTTATTATTAGATCCTAATACGATTGTTACGTGATTAGAACGTTTTCTGATTCTGTGTGCTCTACCTCGTGGTGCAGGACGTAATCTTTTTAACATCATTCCACCATCAACGCGAACTTCCTGTACAATAAGACCAGCTTCTTCAATATTAGCTTCACTGTTCTTAGCTTGCCAGTTTGCGATTGCAGATAAAAGTAATTTCTCTAATTTACGAGAAGCTTCTTTTGAACTGAATCTTAATATATTTAGAGCTTTTTCTACTTTCTGACCTCTTACTAAATCCGCTACCAAGCGCATTTTTCTAGGAGAAGTAGGGCAATTGTTTAGCTTAGCAAAAGCAACTTGCTTGTTTGCTTCCTTAATTTGCTCAGCTCTTTCTCTTTTACGAACTCCCATAGCTTCTTATTATTTTTTACCTTTATTCTTTGCACCAGCGTGACCTCTAAAAGATCTAGTTGGTGAAAATTCCCCTAATTTATGTCCTACCATGTTCTCTGTTACATAAACAGGAACAAATTGGCGACCATTATGCACTGCGATAGTCTGTCCAACGAAATCTGGAGTAATCATAGAAGCTCTTGACCAAGTCTTGATAACTGCTTTATTACCACCTTCAACGTTTAATTGAACTTTCTTCTCTAATTTATAGTGAACATAAGGTCCTTTTTTTAACGAACGTGCCATGTCTTAATCTTTTATTTCTTTCTACGTTCAACGATATACTTGTTACTCGACTTAACTTTAGAACGAGTTCTGTACCCTTTAGCAGGTAACCCTTTTCTAGAACGTGGGTGTCCTCCTGACGAACGACCTTCTCCACCTCCCATTGGGTGATCTACTGGGTTCATAGCTACAGGTCTAGTTCTTGGTCTTCTTCCTAACCATCTTGATCTACCAGCTTTACCTGAAACGATTAATTGGTGATCGTGATTAGAAACAGCTCCAATAGTAGCTACACATTCTAATAAAATCAAACGGATTTCTCCAGAAGGCATTTTAATAGTAGCGTATTTACCATCTCTTGCAACTAACTGAGCGAAAGTACCTGCTGAACGAGCAATAACAGCTCCTTGTCCAGGACGTAGTTCGATACAAGAAATAACAGTTCCTAGAGGAATATTTCTTAAAGGCATAGCATTACCAACTTCTGGTGATGCTTCAGGTCCAGAAACTACAGTTTGTCCTACTTTCATACCGCTTTGAGCGATAACATATGCTTTTGCACCATCCGCGTAAGCAATTAAAGAAATAAATGCTGAACGGTTTGGATCGTACTCAATTGATTTCACTGTAGCTGGAACTCCAACTTTAGTTCTTTTGAAATCAATAACACGATATCTTTGCTTATGACCACCACCCATGTAGCGCATGGTCATTTTTCCTTGACTATTTCTACCTCCAGATTTTTTTTTCGGTGCTAGTAAACTACGCTCCGGCTTATCAGTTGTAATAGCGTCAAAACTATTCACAACTCTAAAACGCTGACCTGGGGTAATAGGTTTTAATTTTCTAACTGACATTGTTTATTAGATATTTGAATAAAAGTCTATACTCTCTCCTTCTTGCAATTCAACTATTGCTTTTTTATAAGCATTAGTTTTAGCGTTGATCATACCACTTTTTGTGTATTTAACAGAACGCTTTGCACCATAGTTCATAGTATTTACACCAACAACAGTAACTCCATAAGCTGCCTCAACAGCTTTTTTTATTTCGATTTTGTTAGCTTTTCTATCAACTACGAAACCAAAGCGACCGAAAATTTCGCCGTCTTTAGTTATTTTTTCTGTAATTATAGGTTTAATTAAAACACTCATGCTCCTATTATTTACTTAAATTTTCTACAATCCCTGCTACAGACCCCTCAGTTAACACAACTTTACCAGCATTTAAAATACCGTAAGTACTTAATTCTGAGTTAGTTAATACAGTAGCCTTCTCTAAATTGCGTGATGACAAATATACATTTTTATTTGATTCACCCAACACAAATAGAGATTTTTTATTTTCCAACCCTAAAGCATTCATCACGTTGATAAAGTTTTTAGTGTTTGGAGTTTCAAAATTAAAGTTTTCAACAACGATTAAATTCGAATCTTTTACCATAATTGATAAAGCAGATTTTCTTGCTAAACGCTTTAAACTTTTATTTAATTTCAAAGAGAAACTTCTTGGTCTTGGTCCGAAAACTCTACCTCCACCTCTGAAAAGTGGATTTTTAATACTTCCTGCTCTGGCAGTACCTGTTCCCTTTTGTTTCTTAATTTTACGAGTACTTCCAGCAATTTCAGCTCTTTCTTTAGCTTTGCTAGTTCCTTGTCTTTGATTTGCTAAATATTGTTTAACATCAAGGTATACTGCGTGTTTGTTTGGTTCTATACCGAATACTGAATCTAAAAGTTCAACTTTTCTACCAGTATCTTTTCCTGTAATATCTAAAACTTTTACTTCCATTACTTCTGAATGATTACATAAGAGTTTTTGTGTCCAGGAACTGCTCCTTTAACCACAAGTAGATTCTTTTCAGCTACTACTTTTAAAACTCTAAGGTTCTGTACTGTTACATTAACTCCTCCAGTTCTTCCTGCCATTCGCATTCCTTTAAATACTCTTGAAGGATAAGATGACGCTCCAATAGATCCTGGTGCTCTTAGACGGTTTTTTTGTCCGTGAGTAGTTTGTCCTACACCACCAAATCCGTGACGCTTAACAACACCTTGGAAACCTTTACCTTTAGAAACACCTTGTACATCTACGTACTCACCTTCTGCGAATAAATCAGCTGAGATAACATCTCCTAATTTATACTCACCTTCAAACTCCTTAATTTCAACGACTTTTCTTTTTGCAGACGTACCAGCTTTTTTAAAGTGACCTAACTCAGCTTTAGTAGCATGTTTATCTGTCTTGTCATCGAAACCAAGTTGTAACGCTTCATACCCGTCAACCTCTTTGGTTCTGACTTGGGTAACGACATTTGGACCACACTCGATTACTGTACATGGAATATTTTTTCCATTTTCATCGAAAATACTAGTCATGCCGATTTTTTTACCAATTAACCCAGACATAAATATTTATTTAATTATGAAATTTATTTTCTTTTTGTTTTATAAACTAAGTGTAATAAGAATTACACTTAGTTATATATCTTTATTTTGCAGATTATCACACTTTAATCTCAACTTCTACTCCACTAGGTAACTCTAATTTCATTAGAGCATCAATAGTTTTAGAAGATGAAGAATAGATATCTAATAATCTTTTGTATGAACTAACTTCAAATTGCTCTCTCGCTTTTTTATTAACGTGAGGAGAACGTAGAACAGTAAATATCTTTTTGTGTGTAGGTAAAGGAATTGGCCCTGTTACAACAGCACCTGTACTCTTTACAGTTTTTACGATTTTCTCAGCTGATTTATCAACCAACATATGATCGTAAGATTTTAATTTTATTCTGATTTTTTGACTCATTTTTCTCTTAGATTAAGCGTTACCTTTTGCTTTTTCGATTACAGCTTCTGCAATATTAGAAGGTGTTTCAGCATAATGAGAGAACTCCATTGTTGAAGTAGCTCTACCTGATGACAATGTTCTTAATGTAGTTACATATCCAAACATTTCTGATAATGGCACAGAAGCTTTAACAACTTTAGCTCCATTTCTATCATCCATACTGTTAATTTGACCACGACGACGATTTAAATCCCCTACGATATCTCCCATGTTCTCCTCTGGAGTTAACACTTCTAATTTCATAATAGGCTCTAAAATAACAGCTCCTGCAGCCTTAGCTGAGTCTCTGTATCCCATTTTCGCAGCTAATTCGAAAGATAAAGCATCAGAGTCAACCGCGTGGAAAGATCCATCCGATAAAGTCACTTTCATTGAATCCATTTCGAATCCAGCTAAAGGTCCTTGTTTCATAGCTTCTCTAAATCCTTTCTCTACAGAAGGAATATACTCCTTAGGAACGTTACCACCTTTAACCTCGTTAACGAACTGCAATCCAACAAATGGTTTACCGTCTACATCTTCAGCAGGTCCAATCGTAAATACGATATCAGCAAATTTACCACGACCTCCTGATTGCTTCTTGTAAACTTCTCTGTGTTGTGCACCACGAGTAAGAGCTTCTTTGTACTCTACTTGAGGCTCACCTTGATTAACCTCTACTTTGAACTCACGTCTCATACGGTCAATAAGTACATCTAAATGCAACTCACCCATACCAGAAATTACAGTTTGTCCAGAAGCCTTATCAGTTTTAACTGTAAAAGTTGGATCCTCTTCAGCTAATTTAGCTAAAGCTGTACCCATTTTATCCATATCCGCCTTAGTTTTAGGCTCAATAGCTATCCCGATTACTGGATCTGGGAAATCCATACTTTCTAAAACAATTGGATTTTTCTCATCACAAAGAGTATCTCCTGTTTTGATATCTTTAAATCCAACAGCAGCTCCAATATCCCCTGCTTCAATATATTCAACTGCATTTTGCTTATTAGCATGCATTTGATAAATACGAGAGATACGCTCTTTATTACCTGAACGTGTATTCAATACATAAGAACCTGCGTCTAAGTGTCCTGAATAAGTTCTAAAGAAAGCCAAACGTCCTACGAAAGGATCTGTAGCAATCTTAAATGCTAAAGCAGCAAAAGGTTCTGTAACAGATGGCTTACGACTAATTGGCTCTTCCGTATCTGGATTAGTACCTTCGATAGCTTCCTTATCCATAGGAGAAGGTAAGTAACGACATACAGCATCTAACATAAACTGCACTCCTTTGTTTTTAAAGGAAGAACCACAAGTCATTGGAATAATACTCATATCCAATGTAGCAGCTCTTAAAGCAGCATGAATTTCATCTTCTGAAATAGAAGACTCATCCATCATATATTTCTCTAATAAGTTCTCATCATAACCAGCAACTTCTTCGATTAACTGACCTCTGAATTTCTTAACATCCTCAACCATATCAGCTGGAATCTCAACAACGTCAAAAGTAGTACCATGATTTTCATCATGCCAAACGATAGCGCGGTTTTTAACTAAATCAACGATACCTTTAAAATCTGCTTCGTCTCCAATTGGTAAAACAATCGGCACTGCATTAGATTTCAACATATCTTTAACTTGCTGAACAACTCCTAAAAAGTTAGAACCTTGACGGTCCATTTTGTTAACAAACCCCATACGAGGAACTCTATAGTTATCAGCTAATCTCCAGTTAGTTTCAGATTGAGGCTCTACACCATCAACTGCACTAAATAAGAAAACTAATCCATCTAATACACGTAAAGAACGGTTAACTTCTACTGTAAAGTCAACGTGTCCCGGAGTATCAATAATATTGAAGTGGTATTCCATTGACTCAGGTGTCTTCTCACCTTGTTTCGTTGGAAAACTCCACGTACAAGTAGTCGCAGCTGAAGTAATAGTAATACCTCTTTCAGCCTCTTGCTCCATCCAGTCCATTGTAGAAGAACCTTCGTGAGTCTCTCCCATCTTATGGTTTTTCCCTGTATAAAACAAAATACGCTCTGTAGTCGTAGTTTTACCAGCATCGATGTGAGCAGCGATACCAATATTTCTTGTATATTTTAAATCTCTTGCCATTGTATATAGTTTCTGTATGGATTAAAATCTAAAGTGAGAGAATGCTTTATTTGCTTCAGCCATTTTATGAGTATCCATTCTCTTCTTAACAGCAGCACCTTCTTCTTTAGCAGCAGCCAAGATTTCAGAAGCTAGTTTAGCAGCCATAGATTTCTCATTTCTTCTTCTAGCATATAAAATCATCCATTTCATTGCCATAGAAATTTTTCTATCTGGACGAATTTGCATTGGAATTTGGAAAGTAGCTCCACCAACACGACGAGAACGTACCTCTACGTGTGGCATAACATTTGTTAATGCATCTTTCCACATATCTAATGAAGTTTTCTCTTCATCTTGTTTCTTCTCTTCTACGATCGCTAAAGCATCATAGAAAACTTTAAACGCTGTAGACTTTTTCCCATCCCACATTAAGTTATTCACGAAACGTGTTACTAACTGGTCATTAAATTTTGGATCCGGTAAAAGAGGTCTCTTTTTAGCCTGTCTTTTTCTCATGTCTTGTACTTAAACGTTTTAACGATTATTTTTTATCTTTAGGACGCTTTGCTCCGTATTTAGATCTTCTTTGTGTTCTACCGTTTACTCCAGCAGTATCCAAAGCTCCACGTACAATGTGGTATCTAACACCTGGCAAATCTTTCACCCTTCCACCTCTAACTAATACTATCGAGTGCTCTTGTAAATTGTGTCCTTCTCCTGGGATGTAAGCGTTTACTTCATTACCATTTGTCAAACGTACCCTTGCAACTTTACGCATTGCAGAGTTAGGTTTTTTTGGCGTAGTAGTATAAACACGTGTACAAACACCTCTTCTTTGAGGACAAGAATCCAAAGCAACCGATTTACTCTTCTTAGTTAATTGGGTTCTCCCTGTTCTTACTAATTGTTGAATTGTTGGCATAATGTTTATTAATAATTTCTACAATATATTATCCCGCACTATATACGGGGTTGCAAATGTATAAACTTTATTTTATTTTTCAAAAGGCAAAACACTAATTTTCAACCAGATTGTGGTTTTTTTTTAAATTTATAATATAATCAGTACTTGGACAGCCTTCAAAACGCAGAAAAACCTAGAATAAATTGACCTTAAACCAAATACATAAAATATATCATCACTAAAACAAGTCAATTATATGCCCTCCAAATCATAATTCAGCCATATATTACCACAACAAACAGAACCTATTGATTCTATAACTCATACAAGAACTCGTACTAACAATGCACTTAAAGCTCTATTTGATATTTGTAAGCATTAACACACACATTTTAACTAAATAAATACAGCAAATTCTTATCACCTGTTTATTTATAAATAACCTTATAGAAATAACTTAGATAAAGCTAAGGTGACAAATTACAGAGACAATTATAAATGAACCACCTTAACCATAAGCCAACTAAATTAGAAAAAGCTAAATTTGACTAGAAACCTAATATTAAAACCATAAGTTTTGTAACTACATTAATTACTGTAACAAAATATATTTACCTTTGTATCATGGAACAAGACAATCAAATTTTTGGTATTCGAGCAATTCTCGAAGCCATTGAAGCAGGAAAAGATATAGACAAGGTATTCATTCAAAAGGATGCCAATGGTGAATTAATGAGTAGTTTACTTAAATCACTTAAAAAAAATAACATAAACTTCTCCTATGTACCTATTGAGAAATTAAATCGCTTAACATCTAAAAACCACCAGGGAGCAGTTGCTACAATTTCTCCAATTTCATTTGTTACTCTAGAAACACTTATAGAATCAGTCTTAGAAAAAAAAGACAAACCATTATTTTTAATATTAGATCAGGTATCTGATGCTAGAAACTTTGGAGCCATCATAAGAACTGCCGCATGTTGTGGTGTTGACGGAATCATAATATCTAAAAATGGAGCAGCACCAGTTAATGGTGATACTGTAAAGACTTCTGCTGGTGCAGTTTTTAATATACCAATCTGTAAAGTAGACCATATAAAAGATGCCGTATTCTACTTACAAAGTTCCGGAGTAATTACAATAGGAGCTACAGAAAAAGCTGAAAACTTAGTATATGACACTGATTTAAATATTCCCCTAGCAATTATAATGGGAAGTGAAGACAGAGGAATCAATCCATCTGTATTAAAAATAATCGACCAGCAAGCTAAATTACCAATGCATAGTGTAATTGATTCTTTAAATGTATCGGTAGCCTGCGGAGCGTTCTTATATGAAGTAATTAGACAAAGAAGATAACTTTTGAGAGATCTAAAAGCCATACAGAAAAAACCTCATTTCCAAATAAGCCCTGCATTAAGGGCTTATTTGAATAAATACAAACGAATCACTACAACAAGTGTCTCGTATGAGGACTTAATGCGTTTTTCTGGTTATATCAACCTAGAAGACCATAAAGGAAACGACACCTTATGGCTAAGAGTATACTATCCAGAGTTCGAATACCAAGACATCAAAGATTCCTTAATACGAGCATACACCTATTTACATTCCGATGGAGGCGCAGGCTCCATTGCTTATTTAACTATTGATAGTATTGATTACTGCACATTCGGAAACTCCAAACCATTTCGTATAAAAGTTCGAAATATACTAAATGATAATTTCACCAACTTATACATTAAAAAGGCTGATGCATCACGTATATACGGTCTAGAAGTTGAAGAAATGCTTTCCCCCTATTCCATGAACTACTTAGTGTACCAGGACACTTTAATAGAAGAACACATACTTGGAATCCCTGGGGATGTTTTCATAGAAGATTATCTCCCACAATGCACACACTTAGAAAAAGCTCAAATCGCCAAAGAATTTGTTAAGTTCAACGAAAAATGCTTCATTGGTCTACTTGGAGATATGCGATCTTATAATTACGTAATTATTCCCACTCATGACTTTGATCAAGTACACTACAAGATTAGAGCTATTGACTTTGATCAAGAAGCTTATGAAGGAAATTATAAATTCTATCTACCGCAATTCTATAAGGAAAACTTTATAATGGTAGATATGGTATTGAAAAAATTAAAACAAAACTCAATTGACCAATACAGAGAAGAAATAAGATCCGTCTTGGTTAGAAGAACTATTAGTAATAAAACAAGAGTTCAGAATTTATTAAAGGTATTAAAATCCGATAGAATTTCCACTCCGGAAAGAGTAGACGAGCTAAAGATGGGTCTTTTTAAAATAACAAAGGATATCAAATTCAAATCTTGTCAATGCATGGGTGATATACTTCAAACCGTACTTGACTTTGTAATTAGAAACTTCAAAAATCCATACTAAATACCAATATCACATTTTTTCGTTCTTTAGTTTGTTACCTCACTTGCAGTAAATAGCCTAAAGGATAAATTTCTACCTACAAAAGCCTTTGATATAATATAATTGGATGTTCAAAAAAGCGTTGTATTTTTG
Source organism: uncultured Flavobacterium sp. (assembly GCA_947632215.1). Lineage (GTDB taxonomy): Bacteria > Bacteroidota > Bacteroidia > Flavobacteriales > Flavobacteriaceae > Flavobacterium. Next base: position 30,663 of record CANROJ010000016.1, read on the forward strand.
TAATAGAAAATAACTATTATGGATGCACCTTTAGCAGAGAGAATTAGACCTCGCACTTTAGAACAATATGTTAGTCAAAGCCATTTAGTGGGTGAAGTAGGAATCTTAACCAATCAACTCAAGATGGGGTTTATTCCTTCTATGATTTTCTGGGGACCTCCTGGCACAGGAAAAACTACTTTAGCACAAATTATAGCACAGCAAAGTGAAAGACCTTTCTTTTCTTTAAGCGCCATTAATGCAGGGGTCAAAGATATTCGAGAGGTAATTGATAAAGCAAAAGCATCCCCTGGTCTATTTACTGCTAAAAACCCAATTTTATTTATAGACGAGATTCATCGCTTCAGCAAATCACAACAAGACTCTTTATTAGGAGCTGTAGAAAAAGGTTGGGTAACTTTAATTGGAGCTACTACTGAAAATCCAAGTTTTGAAGTCATCCCAGCACTTTTATCTCGATGTCAAGTATATGTTCTTAACGCCTTTACAAAACAAGATCTAAATGACTTACTACAAAGAGCTTTAAAAGAGGATAAAATCCTACAGACTAAAGATATTGAGCTACAACAAACAGAAGCATTATTTCGCTTGTCTGGAGGTGACGGAAGAAAACTACTAAACACCTTTGAGTTAATTATAAATTCAACTGCCAACAACAAAATAACAATAACCGATGAGTTAGTAATGCGTATAGTACAAAAAAACACTGTTCTATACGATAAAACTGGTGAGCAACATTACGACATAATTTCAGCTTTTATAAAATCTATTAGAGGAAGTGATCCGAATGCAGCAGTTTATTGGTTGGCTCGAATGATAGAAGGTGGTGAAGACGTTAAATTTATAGCCAGACGTTTAGTAATAGCGGCATCAGAAGACATTGGCAATGCTAACCCAACTGCCCTAATAATGGCCACAAGTACATTTCAAGCAGTATCGGTTATAGGAAATCCAGAAAGCAGAATACTTCTTAGTCAATGTGCCGTATACTTAGCAACCTCTGCAAAGAGCAACTCTACCTACTTAGCCATAGGTAAAGCACAGCAAATTGTAAAGCAAACCGGAGATCTATCTATACCAATACACCTTAGAAACGCCCCCACTAAATTAATGAAAGAACTAGGTTATGGTCAACAATACCAGTACTCTCATGATTATGCTGATAATTTCGCTTATCAAGAATTTCTACCGGAAGAATTAAGTGGCACTATTTTTTATGAACCCGGACAAAATCAACGAGAAAATAGTACTAGAGAATTTCTTAAAACCAGGTGGTCACTTAAATACAAATATTAAAAAAGGAGTTACACAATTAAATTGCGTAACTCCTTTTTAATTACTTAAAAGCAGGAACTATAATAAAGTTTGTATTTGTATCAACTCAGAAACTTCGACTACATCGAATGGGACTGGTTTTTTAAACTCGTTATAATAAATAATATCCATCCCCACATCTAAAGCTCCTTGTACATCAGCAATTAAATTATCTCCTATCATAACAGAGTTCTTAGCATTTGTACCTGCTGAGCTTAGAGCATAGTTAAAGATATCTGCATTTGGTTTTTTACTACCCGCATTTTCCGAATCAGTTATAGTGATAAAATAATCTGCTATACTTGCATTGGACAACTTATGACGTTGCACTTCACTAAAGCCATTTGTAATAATATGTAAACGGTACTTTGGAGTTAAGTACTCCAACAACTCATGTGCACCTGCAAGCAAATGATTAAACTCAGGAAGGTACCTTAAATACAAAAGTATTACATTATCTATTTCTTGTTGAGTACTTCTGTACTTCAACGCATCAAATGTATCCGATACACGACCAACTCTTAATTGCTCACGACTCACAAAATTGCCACTATACCACTCCCAATACTTTTCATTAATTGGTACATAAAATTCTAAAAATTCCTTAGAACTAAAAGGCAATGCTAACTCCTGAATCACTTTATCGAAAGCTAAAGCAGAATTACGCTCGAAATCCCAAAGTGTATGATCTAAATCAAAAAAAACATCTGTTTTTTCCTTAAAATTATTCCTTTTCAACGTTGTAAATTTAATATTACTAACATACTTTTAATCCTTAATTAAGTCTCCTTCATCTGCAAAACTATAGTAACCATTTTCAGCGATTATTAAGTGATCTAACAACCTTATTTCTAAAGTTCTACCAAGATGAAATATCCTATCTGTTAGATCTAAATCTGCTTGGCTTGGATCCTTCCTACCAGAGGGATGATTATGCACTATTATTATAGCTGTAGCCCTATAGTCTATAGCCTCTTTAAACAATAGCCTTATATCCACAATTGTAGTTGTAATACCACCTTTACTAAGTAAATGCTTACCTAAAACAGTATGAGCAGAATCTAAAAGTAATATTCAGCATTCTTCGTGTGGTAATGCACCTAAAATAGGATGCATTAATTGATACACACAATCACTACTAGTAATACTTTCAATCTGATTTGTTTTTTGAACAACACGTCTTCTTGCTAATTCAAAAGCGGCTTTAATAGCAAGTACGCTGGCTGTATTTAACTCCTTAATATTACTCAATTCCTGAATACTTAAGCGAGCTAATTTTTCAAGATTTCAGTTTACAGATTTAAGGGCACAATCACTTGCACTTAAACCAGTTAAATTATTACTTGAATCGTTTAAAAGCAAAGACAATACTTCACTTGTAGACAACGTATCCATTCCACCGGATAGTGCCTTGTAGTCTGCACGCTCTTGGAGAGGCAAACTACTTTGCGAATCTAAATTTGACTCCATATTTAAAAAATTAATAATTTACATACAGTAATGATACACTTAGGAGCAACGCCAATAAGAACAATTACACACTAAGATACCTTTTTTTTAGCATAAAATACCACCAAGCTTTAGAGCCACCTTACCCTTAACAAATTAATAATAAGTTACTATTATCTTTTTTTAGACTTACTAAAGAAGACTATATGAATGTTTTCAACAAAATATTTTTTGTTATTACCAAACAGTCCCTTCTAAATACACGAATCTAATATCAATGAGTAAAATTGCTAAATGCCTAAATCTATTTAAGACTACTAAAGCTAGAAGGTTAATTAATATAACAATAAGCTCAGAAACAGCTATTATCTCACTTACAAGTTCAAAGTGAGCTAGAGAAGTTCAATTGTTATTACTCTAATTATAAGCAAGATACAAAAAAAATCATTTGATAAACCTCTTTTGTAAATATTAACAAAAAAAACATTAATTTGAACTAGCGCTAAACAATTAAAACCTAGCACCAGCAGCAGCTAACCTACATAAAAATAAAAGTGTTAAAGTTTATAAACACACAGTATTCTTTAATAAAAGACGGCCAAACATAGTACAATATTGTAAAATAATCCCTTTAGAAACACTATTAATAACTATTCCTTCTTTATAAAATAAAGAACTTCACTGAAATCAAATAACAACAAAACATATACTGTGTAATGTAAAAACACTTCTAAAAATAAATCTGCTTAAAGTACTTGGTACAACTACAATAATATTTCAAGATTATTAATTCGCAGCTTCTGCTCAAGATCACACTTAGCCATGAAGTCTTAAATTGCTTAACTTGAAATCTTATAATAATAAAAAGCAACCCGGAGCTTGCGCAGATATCTTTAAAAAACCAAAGCTTTCAATGACTAAAGTAAGTTAATCAAAAGAGCTCTAAAATCAAGGCAATCCAAAACTCGAACCAGGTGTCTAACTAAACAAGGGCACAACTGGGTAATTCTTTATTTGAGAGGCCTTGTAAAAGATGGAAAAAACAAAACTACAAAAGAGGCTGTAAAACAACTAAGTATTACTAGCTCCAGGTAGGTATAACACAAAAGACTTAATAACGATAATCATCTCTCCTAGGGTTAGAATTAGATAAAGACACTATTGTTATCATTATAATAAGCCTTCAGATAGACATCAATAAACGCAATGAGCTCGGAAAAACTCCGAGCTCATTGCGTTTATTAACTTGTATAAATTCGCTTAACTTAGTTAATTACTAAAATACTACAACCAACATTAACCGATAATATTATCTAAAAACTGATTTAAATCTAATCCTCCATAATTTCCTGAACTCATAAATACAAGAACACTGTTATCTAAATCTAAATCCGCTAAATAAGTTTTAAACTCCTCTGAATTAGTAAAACTTATCAGATTCGGCAAACCAAAACCTAAGGCTAAGTCTTCTTTGGACATAAGTGTCAATCCTTTTGTATTTACGGCATCAATACTATAGAACACAAGAGAAACATCACTTGCATCAAGGCTTCCTTTGTACTGCTCTAAAAACTCAGGATTAAGACTGCTATAGGTATGCAGTTCTAAACAAGTTACAACTTTCCTATTTGGATATAACTCTTTTACTGCATTTAAAGACGCACGTACCTTAGAAGGTGAATGTGCAAAATCCTTATAAACTACAGTTTTATTGTTATCAAATATCTTCTCTAAGCGCTTAGAAGCACCCTTAAAACTAGCAATTGCCTCATAGAAGGCTTGTTCGTCAACACCCATATTCTGGCAAACCCACTTTGCTCCCTGCAAATTACTTAAGTTATGTTCACCAAAAATTTCTAAAGGCATAGCGCCATCTTGGGTATCTAGATAAACTACAGCCTCTGCAATAGAATACGGTGGAGTTGTATAAGGTATCTTTCGAATCGGCTGATTAGTTTGCTCCACTAACTCTGTAACAATAGTATCTTGCTCGTTATAGATAAGTATACCCCCGTCGACAATCTTATTAATATAGATTTTGAACTGCTCAATATAATTCTCCATTGTTGGAAAAACATTAATATGGTCCCAAGCAATACCACTTAACAAAGCAATATTTGGTCGATATATATGAAACTTAGGTCGCATATCTAAAGCACTTGCTAAGTACTCATCCCCTTCTATTAGAATAAATTCATTATCGTTAGTTAAATGCACCATTGTATCGAATCCTTCTAATTGGGCACCAACTAAATAATCTATAGCAATGTCATTATAATTCATTACATGCAACACCATCGCTGTTATAGTAGTCTTTCCATGCGAGCCTCCGATAACAACTCGAGTCTTATCCTTTGAATGCTCATAAATAAATTCTGGATAAGAATAAATTTTTAAACCTAGCTTCTTTGCTTGGATCAGCTCTATATTATCAGCTTTAGCATGCATTCCTAAAATAACAACATCAATATCTTGAGTAATATTTTTTTCACTCCAACCAAGGTTCTTCGGCAGTAATCCTTTATTTAATAATCTTTGTCTAGAAGGTTCAAATATTACATCGTCACTACCAGTAACAATATGTCCATTAGAATGCATAGCAATTGCTAAATTATGCATAGCACTCCCTCCTATTGCGATAAAATGTAAACGCATGGTAATTTATTTTTTAATTTCAACTGTTTCGATGTAAAAATACAACTTTATTATTTTCTTTGACACTAACATTTATTGAATAAATCATTGAAAATAAAATAAGAATATTAAGCATGCTTCTACCATTGTCTTTAACGTTCAAATAAGTAATAAAAAAAAATGTCTAAATTTCTTTAGACATTTTTTTTATTACTTATTCTACTATTGTAAGTTCATCAATAATATTTTGAGCTCCTGCGTATTTATCGATTATGAATAACACATATCTTATATCTACATTAATTGCTCTTTGTAATTCAGGATCAAAGATTACATCTCCTGCCATAGCCTCAATATTTCCATCAAAGGCTAATCCAATTAATTCTCCTTTTGCATTCAAAACAGGTGAACCTGAATTACCTCCTGTTATATCATGATCTGTCAAGAAGTTAACCGGAAGAACTCCATCAGCATCACTATAAGGACCATAATCCTTAGCTTGATGCAACTCAATTAGTTTTGCCGGGGCTTCAAACTCCTCATCACCAGGAATATGTTTAGCAACCGTACCGTCTAAAGTAGTGTACCAATTTTCTTTAGCATCATTATGTTTAGAATTTCGCGGCAATGCCTTAACAGCACCGTAACTTAAACGAAGTGTTGAGTTTGCATCTGGATAATATTTCCCTTGTGGATTACTTTTTTGAATACCATCAACAAATAAACGATATGCTCTTAAATACTGATCTTCTAACTTAGCTAACTCCTCACTTTTATAACGAAATGTACTCATAAGCTCGTTACTTAAAATTAATAAAGGATCGTTCTCAAGAACTTTTTTAGAAGGCTTCTCTAAGAACGCATCTAAAGAACTCGCACTAGCAAAAATACTTGTAGCAAAAATTTTATTTACATAAGCAGTAAAATCACCATTATATTCATTAGAAATAGTTTCTACATATTTAGAAATTGGGTAATCTTGATTTCTTTTTGCATACAAATCTAATTGCTTTGCAAGCATTTCTTTTTCTAATTCTTGATTTACTCCAGAATAACGCTCTGCTATAAAATTTTTAAAGCCGTCTAATTCTAAAGCTTGTTTTGCTTTAGGAAGAGAAATGAATTCTTCTACATTCTTAGAAATACGATTAGGCAACCCAACCATCGCAGAAGTTCTCATCATAGTAGTTAAATAATTATCATGTCTAGCTTTTTCATTAGTAGCTGAATAATAAGCATTCAAATCTGCTATGACTTGTCCATATTTATCTTTATTCTCTGGCAAATTAGCCCACTTGTCGAATTCTTGCTCACTACTAGTTTTAGTAGCAACGGTCTGATGTTGAGTTAATGCATCAATCATTCCTTGTCGATTCTTCCAATAGTTAGCTACTCCCGCATATTTAGAAGCATAATTTAAACGAACTTGATCGTCCTTATCCATATGCTTTTTCATTACATCCATACCTAATCTAGATCCTTCAACCCACGCTGGATAAGCATAGGAAATATTTTGGTATACTCCCTGTGCTGGCATCCATCTATTTGTTCTACCAGGGTAACCTAATATCATAGCAAAGTCATCCTCTTGAATTCCTGCAATTGACACAGGTAAATAATGCTTTGGCTTCATTGGAATATTATCTGGAGAATACTTCGCAGGATTCCCATCTAGATCTGTATATACACGGAAAATAGAAAAATCTCCTGTATGTCTTGGCCATTCCCAGTTATCAGTATCTCCACCAAATTTCCCTATACTGTTAGGAGGTGTACCCACAAGACGTACATCATCGAAATCTTGGTAAACAAAATAGTAGTATTCATTACCTTGAAAAAACGATTTAACTGAAACAGTATACTTTCCTCCTTCGTCATTTTCACTTTGAATTTTAGCAATCTCTTTATTGATAGCTTTTTCGCGATCCGCTTCACTCATAGAATCATCTACAACTGCAAGAATACGATCCGACACATCGTCCATACGTACGAAGAAACGTACCGATAAATTGTTTGCTGAACGTTCAGAAGCTTTATCTTTTGCCCAAAAACCATTCGTTAGAATATCGTCTTCAGGTGTAGATAATTCAGCTATCTTATCATAACCACAGTGGTGATTGGTAAATACCAATCCCTCTTTAGATACAATTTCAGCTGTACATCCACCGCCAAACTGAACGATAGCATCTTTCAAAGAGTGATTATTTATACTATAAATTTCCTCAGCCGTAAGCTGTAATCCCATTTCCTGCATATCGCGTTCGTTTAAACGCTCTAGGAACATTAGAAACCACATACCTTCATTAGCTCTTACTTGTATAGGCCCAAGCAAAAGGAAGGCGGTAATAACCAAAATAATTTTTTTCATAAATTCTATAAATGTTAAGTTCCGCTAATATACTTTTTTTATCAATAAAGTATATACTAAAAAAGCAAGGATATAAAAAAAACCGATTTTATATAAATCGGTTTTTTTTATAAAAGACACTTCTTACCTATTTAGTAAGCATCTGCCATAATTTATCTTTTAATTCTATTACTCCTTGATTAGCTGCAGCGGAAATAAACAAATAAGGTGTATCACCAAATCCTTTATCTAATTCTGGTTTTAATTCCGAGATAAGTTCTTGATCTAACATATCGCACTTGCTGATTGCTATTAAGCGATCTTTATCTAACATCTCTGGATTGTATCTGCGAAGCTCATCTAATAAAATTTCATATTCCTTAACAATGTCTTTTGCATCAGCTGGAACCATAAACAACAATGTTGAATTACGCTCTATATGTCTTAAAAAATAATGTCCTAAGCCTTTTCCTTCTGCGGCACCTTCAATAATCCCTGGAATATCAGCCATAACAAAAGATTGGAAATCTCTATAGGCAACAATCCCTAAGTTTGGCTTTAGGGTTGTAAAAGGATAATCAGCAATTTTAGGTTTTGAAGAAGTTAAAACAGATAAAAGCGTTGATTTACCTGCATTTGGAAACCCAACTAACCCTACGTCTGCTAACACTTTCAACTCTAATACAATATCAAGTTCCTGCACTGGCATACCCGGTTGAGCATATCTGGGAGTTTGATTCGTAGAAGTTCTAAAATGCCAGTTACCTAGACCACCTTTTCCTCCTTGAGCAACAATACGTTTTTCTCCATTTTTGGTAATTTCAAAAAGAATTTCTCCTGTCTCTTTATCTTTAACCACTGTTCCTAAAGGAACTTCTATATAGCGATCTGCTCCATCAGCACCAGTACTTCTTGAACTCCCACCATCACCACCGTGCTCGGCTTTAATGTGTCTGGCAAACTTCAAATGATACAAGGTCCATAATCCTTCATTACCTACAATATAAACGTGACCTCCACGTCCTCCATCTCCACCATCAGGCCCTCCTTTTTCAATAAATTTCTCACGGTGTAAGTGGGTAGATCCTCTACCTCCCTTACCAGAGGCAACATATATTTTTACGTAGTCTACGAAATTCCCTTCAGTCATAATCTGTATATTTTTTCCTCTTTTCTATAATAATATAGCTCCAGCTAAAGAGTGATTATAAAAATCACTATATAATGCCATCAATAACATTATTTAATCTTAATGTTACTTCTTGAATATCTCCGATACCATTAACAGCTGTATACTTATTTTCCTTAGTATAATAATCAATTAATGGAGCAGTTTTCTCGTTATATTCTTGATATCTATTTCTAATTTTATCCTCGTCTTGATCGTCAATACGTCCACTAGTTTTACCACGTTCTAAAATACGCTCAACTAATACTTCGTCATCTGCATCAATACCAATAGTACCAATAAACTTAATTCCTTTGCTAGTTAACAACTCACCTAAGGCCTCTGCTTGCTTAATTGTTCTAGGGAAACCGTCAAATAAAAAGCCTGCTTTATCCATATTTTTAGCAACCTCATCTGCCAGCATATCGATAGTAATAGAATCCGGAACTAGCTCTCCTTTATCCATAAAAACTTTTGCTTTATTACCTAATTCAGTTGAATTCTTTAAATTATAACGAAAAACATCTCCTGTTGAAATATGTGTAAGGTTATATCTTTCTTTAAGAAATTCTGCTTGTGTGCCTTTACCAGCACCTGGTTTTCCAAATAAAACTATTGCAATCATTATATCTTTTTCCTTTTATATGTGTTTTTAATTTATTCTTTTATTTGATATATTTCCTTTAAGTTTCGTCCGTGTTTATCGTAATCCATACCATAACCAACGATAAACTTATTCTCGATCTCAAAAGCTACATAATCTAAAGCTACATCTTTATCATAGGCCTCTGGCTTTAAACAAAGCGTAGCAATCTTAATCTGCTTTGCACGCTGCTGATCAAATAATTTTTTTAATGCCACTACAGTATTACCTGTATCCACAATATCCTCCACAATAATTACAACACGATCAGTTACATCAATATCAAGTCCCAATAATTGATTAACTTGATTTGTACTCTGCGTACCTATATAAGACGCCATCTTCACGAAACTAATCTCACAAGGTCCCTGAAAGTATTTTACCATATCTGATAACACCATAAAGGATCCGTTCAACACTCCAATGAAAACCGGAACCTCCCCCTGAAGATCCCTTTCAATTTGATTTACTAACTCTTTCAATCTAGCTTGAATTTGCTCCTCTAAAATAAAAGGAACGAATTTCTTATCTAAAACTTGTATTTCCATTGTTTTGTATTTAGGTAATGTGCAAATATACAAAAAGAAAGAGTTTTTTTATTACTTTACCAATAAAGGATTTTTAAGACTAATCTTAAGGTAGTGGCTATTTCTTAAAACAGTGCTTCTCAATTATATGCTTCTAAAAGATCACATATACAGCCAAAACTCACCACTGATTTAGCAATTCAACCCTATAGCTTTTGTAGGTCGATGAGTTTTACTTCTAAGAAACAAAAAAACCACACAACTGTGGCATATCAAAGCAGTATTCTATTACTGTCTTATATCAAATATACTCTATTTTTTATTACTATAAAACAAATAATTAACTTTTCCTTAGCAATACAAACAAAAGACCAAAATTTTATCTTGAGAAAAAACTCTAACAAAAACAACAATACAATATATATGTAAAAAAATTAACATTTAAAAAACTAACCGTAAAAATAACCTACTCTTTTGAACCTATTTTTACATTGTTATATTTTTTTACTTTTTTAAAGTATCTTTGTATCATAACTATACAACTACATAATGAATTACTTTTCTTCTGATT
>CANROJ010000017.1 GCA_947632215.1 uncultured Flavobacterium sp.
AAGTTATTAATTTTCAACTGAAAAATATTGATAGCTATTTAAGCTAAACTCTACTACTAATTTAAAATTCTCTACTAAAGAATAAGCAAGAGCGAAGATATAATATCTAATAAGTGATTAATGGCTATTTATTAAGTCATTTCCTACTCCAATAGCTGTCCTATATAATCCAATACGATCACACTGTAAATCTTTGTCAAACAAAAAATTAAGATCTTCCAAATTCATTGGTTATAAGTAGTCTATCAAGCTTGGAATTATTCACAATACCACACATGATTTAGTAGTCATAGAAAAAATCACTTGTTGAATCACCCATATTACAAGTAAAACCAACTAATTGATTATCTTGCTTTAACTCCAAAGCTTAGATTAAAGCCAAAGAAACTACTTAAATAACAGCAAAACCCTTCAGCGTAAGTTAAAGTAGAGTTGCTAATTGAAAAAAAATATTGAAAAAGTGTGATTTTTAAAACCACTATGCGAATAATTAAGAAAAGACGAGCACTTCTTAGAAAACGAAGCTAAAACGAAAAAAACACCAGATCAATCATTGCTCTCACAAAGGTATTTACAGTACTATTATCAAGCTGGGGCTTTCCAATAACAAGAATTATTATAGTACAAAAAACCCGATAAAAACAGGCAACATGACCTATGTAGTAATTTTAGCTTCTCATTAATTCAAACCAAATTATGAACACAAATAAGACAGATGACTTTCTTAATGTTATTGAGAGTAATAAAGGAATTCTTTACAAGGTCGCAATTTCATATTGTCGAAATAATGAAGACAGAAAAGACCTCATTCAAGAAATTATATTGCAATTATGGAAATCTTATGACAACTACAACCAAACACATAAATACTCTACTTGGATGTACAGAATCTGCTTGAACGTGGCTATTTCCTTCTACAGAAAACAGAATAGCAGAAAGCGTATTTCTAATGCGCTAACAAGTGATATTTTCGATTTTTCCGACACAGAAATATCCCATGAAAAAGAAGCCGACTTGAGTATCCTAAATCAAGTAATTTCAGAATTAAATGATTTTAACAAGGCCCTAATGTTACTTTATCTGGAAGAAAAGAGTTACAAGGAAATTTCGGAAATCATGGGAATTACACAAACTAATGTCGCAACAAAAATTGGCAGGATAAAAATCAAAATAAAAAAGGAATTTACACAATTTAAAAATAAGTGAAAATGGAAAATATAGAACTTATAAATATTTGGAAAACACAAAATGACAAAATAGAACAGACATTACTGATTAATAAACTACTTTTGAAACAGAATCTTACCCAAAAAGCAGAATCTTCCTTACAAGGTTTGGCTAAATTAAAAACAGTAGGAATTGTTGCTTTTGTATTTTACCTACTCATTTTGGGTTATGCTTTATTTTATGCTATTTTAAATTATTCTTCAGCAAATAATTATTTTATTGTTTCACTTTGCGCAATCGCTTTAATAAATTTAAAAGGGTTTTCGGATTATATAAAACACCTTGCTTGGACAAAAAATATAAATTATGATGGAAGCGTTATAGAAATACAAAAACACTTGTCAAAACTTCAACTTTCCATAATTGACCACGGTAAAATTATGTGTTTACAATTTCCTTTTTTCACCACATTTTTCTTGAGTAATAAATGGTTTCCTCAAGAGGTAAGTTTAGGCTACGTTATTTTTCAAATTATTCTAACAGGCAGTTCTATATACTTATCTTATTGGTTATACAAAAACCATAAAGTCGAAAATTTAAATAAGAAGTGGTTTAGGAATTTAATTGCAGGATCTGGTGGGAAATCTCTAGAAAATGCCATCAAATATTACAGAGAAATAGAATATTTCTCTAAAGAAGAATAGGAGAATCCAACAAGTATCAGTACATAAGATCGTTCATAAAAACAACCACATAGCTCTAAGTATTTCACAAAAAAATGTTATAAACCTACTACTGCAGAATTCTTCTTTCTTAAGTACAAAAAAAAGGCTACTTTCCTAAATAGGAAAGTAGCCTTTTTTTTGTATCTAGATAGTTTAGTATATTATACTAAAGCATCGTCTTTTTGTTCTTGTTCAAACATCTTATGTCTTTTCTCAATCTCTTCCTTATCTTTCTTAGGCATAGTATCCACTAATACTGGAGTAGCTAAGAATAAAGAGGAATAAGTTCCCACTACAATACCAATTAACATAGCAAAGATGAATCCTCTAATGGAATCTCCACCAAAGATAAACATAATTAAAAGTACCATGATAAGAGTCACAGAAGTGTTAATAGTACGAGATAGAGTTGTATTTACCGAGTCATTAACAATTTTCTTGAAGTCACCGATAGTATCACCAGCAATATACTCACGTACACGGTCAAACACAATTACTGTATCGTTCATCGAATAACCAATAACGGTTAAGATAGCAGCAATAAAATGTTGATCTATCTCCATATGCCAAGGCATAAATTTATAAGTTAATGAGTAAACCCCAAGAACGAAGATAACATCGTGAGCAACCGAAACAATAGCTCCTAAAGAATATTGCCATTTACGGAAAGAAATAACTAAATAAACAAAGATCGCAGCCATAGAACCTAATACAGCCCAATAAGCATTTTGCTTAACATCCTTAGCCATTGATGGTCCAATTTTAGAAGCTTGGATAATACCTATTTGTGCTCCATCTACTGGACTTACAAAGTCCTCATAAGTTATATCGCTATTATAGAAAGGTTTTAATGTCTCATATAAACGTTGGTTCACCTCTAAATCAACATCGGCACCTTCTTGTTCTACTTTATATTTAGTTGTAATCTTTAATTGTTCTTTATTACCAAAGACCTTAGCCTCTACGTTTACTCCAAAGGCATCCCCTAGAGTTTCACTTACTTCATTGGCAACTACTTCCTTATCAAATTTCACTTGGAAAGTACGTCCTCCAACAAAATCCGTTCCTTCATCAAAACCATTAGTAAAAAATGAAGCGAAAGAAACAATCACAATAACAGCTGAAAGTCCATAAGTATATTTCTTAACTTTTAAGAAATCAAAATGGAAGTTAGTAAACCAGTTCTTAGTAATTGAAGTAGAGAAAGCAAGAGTTCTTCCTTTTAAGATATCTCTATCCATAAAGATACGAGCAATGAAAATAGAGGTAAACAAAGAAGTTGCAATACCAATTAATAAGGTAGTAGCAAATCCTTTAATAGGACCTGAACCGAAAGCAAATAAAATAACTCCTGTTAAAATATGGGTTACGTTAGCATCAACAATTGGACGCATAGCACCTTTCCAAGAATAAGACTGCTTAACAGTGTCAGCAAGGTTCATTCCCTTTCTTAAACACTCTTTTGCTCGCTCGGAAATAATAATATTAGCATCTACTGCAGTACCCATAGTTAATACGATACCAGCAATACCAGGAAGAGTTAAAACTGCTCCTAAACTCGCTAAAATACCAAACATAAATAAAAGGTTAGCTAACAATGCAATATTAGCATACCAACCAGCTCTACCGTAGTAGAAGGCCATCCAAGCTCCAACGATAATTAAACCAGCAACAGCCGATAACATACCTGCATCAATTGCTTGTTGTCCTAAAGATGGTCCTACAATTTCACTTTGAACAATATCAGCACCTGCTGGTAATTTTCCTGCTCTAAGAATATTAGCTAAGTCTTTTGCCTCAGCTAAAGTAAAGTCACCAGAGATCGATGATCTACCTCCGGAAATTGGTCCAGTAGTAACTCCTGGTGCAGAATAAACAACATTATCTAAAACAATAGCAATATTACTGTTATCTCTATAAGCTTTTCCAGTAAGTTCTTCCCAAATTTTAGCACCTCTAGGATTCATTTGCATGCTAACATTTGGATTGCTATACTGGTCAAATTCTTCATGAGCACCAGTTACAACACTTCCACTTAATGGAGGAATTCCCTCACGGTTAGTTTGTAAAGCATAAAGCTCTACTACTCCACCAGACTTTGATTTAGGTTTACCCCAAACAAAACGTGTGTATTTTAAATTAGCAGGCAATAAAGCTTTAACATCTGCGCGTTTAAAATATGAATTTACTTTTACTGTATCTTTTGCATTGAAATAAGCCAATACTGGACTCTCTGGGTGACCTGTACCAACCATAAGATCTAACAAAGGACCATTGCTTAGTACTTCTTCACTTTGTAATGAATCTGTTCTAGAACCTAATAATGCATCAATTTCTGAAAGCTCTTCCGTAGGGGTTTCTACCACCACTTCTTCTTGAGTTATTGCTACCTCAGGAGCTTGGGTACTTTTCAAATACTCGTTAACTGTCTGGATATAGTTTCCTACATCTTTCAACTTGTAAGTTTCCCAAAACTCTAACTGAGCTGTACTTTGTAGAAGATTTTTAATACGATCTACATCTTTTGCACCTGGAAGTTCTACTAAAATACGACCAGTATCTCCTAACATTTGGATATTAGGTTGGCTTACACCAAACTTGTCGATACGCTCACCAAAAACTCTGTAAGCACTTTCAATAGATTCCTTTACCTTAACATCTAAAATAGTCTTTACTTGACTATCTGACATTCCAATGGTAATCTCACTTAGATTTCTATTAGCAAAAATATCTCCAGAGGCTAATTTAACCTTACCTTGAGATGCTTTTTCAAACGCTACATAAAAAGCATCTAAATAAGTTTGATTTCCTTGTCTAATTGTTTCAGCTTCACTTAAAGCTTGTACAAAAACAGGGTTTTTGGAATTGTTTGCTAATCCTTTTAAGATGTCTTTAATCGAAATTTGAAGAGTAACGTTAATTCCTCCCTCTAAGTCCAAACCTTTATTAATCTGCTTGGCTCTAACTTGATTAAAAGTTTCCCCTAAAAAAACCTTTTGCTGTCCAATGGAGTCTAAGTATTGTAATTCCTTAACAGAATCACCATTGGCATAAGCCTTTGCCTTATCCTCATAATGGTTAGCAACAAAGGTAAAAGATAGCTGGTAAATACTTACCAGAGCAAATATGATCGCAAAAAATTTAACGAGTCCTTTATTCTGCATTATTACTAAAAATTAATTATTTATTATTTTAAAACGAGCAAATATAAAATATGCACAAGTATTAACCAATATTTTACAAAAGAATATCCGCTTTTTTTTGTACATATCTTATATTTTCTTTAACAATGTGTTTTTCTATGACAAAAAGTTCCCCAGCTCTTTATTGGTTTGGCTTACCATCTGTGCACTTTGCTCGAATTTTTGTTTTTCTTCTTGATTTAATTTCAATTCAACAATCTCTTCTAAACCATTTTTACCAAGAATACAAGGTACTCCGATATATAAGTCATTCTGGTCATACTCTCCTTGTAAAAAAACAGAGCACGGCACTAATTTCTTTCTATCGTTTAAAATACTATCTACCATATAGGCAACAGAAGCACCAGGAGCATACCAAGCAGAGGTTCCAAGTAGCTTAGTTAGAGTAGCACCTCCTACCATAGTTTGTTGCACTACCTGATCTTGCTGCTCTTTAGTCAAAAATTCACTCACTGGAATTCCCTTATAGGTAGCAAAGCGAATTAATGGAATCATAGTGGTATCTCCATGTCCTCCAATTACCATGGCATGAATATCCTTCATTGGTTTATCCATTGCTTGTGCTAAAAAATAAGTGAAACGAGAAGAATCTAACGCACCACCCATTCCTATTACTTTTCTTTTATCTAATCCACTAATTTTTAGCGCCGCCAAGGCCATTGTATCTAATGGATTAGTTACTACTATAAAAATAGCATTAGGTGAATACTCCAATGCATTCTCAATTACACTCTTAACAATAGAGGCATTAGTTCCTATTAACTCCTCTCTAGTCATTCCAGGTTTACGAGGAATACCAGAGGTAATAACAACCACATCACTATCCTTTGTGGGAGCATAATCATTTGTTGTCCCACTAATTATAGTATCAAAACCAGAAGTAGCGGCACATTGCATCAAATCCATGGCTTTACCTTGTGCAAATCCAGGTACAATATCTACAATTACCACTTTAGAGGCAATTTGATGATTGGCAATTATTTGAGCACAACTTGCGCCAACATTACCGGCGCCAATAACAGATACTTTCATATTTATTTATTTTTATGGTTAATAAAAAAAGGTCAACACATAAACTGTCTTGACCTTTATAATAGTTTTTAATATGTTTTAGACATCGATTTTAGCATATGTTGCATTTTGTTCGATGAACTCACGACGAGGTGGTACTTCATCTCCCATTAACATAGAGAAAACTCGATCAGCCTCTTGTAGAGAATCAATAGTAACCTGTCTTAAGATACGATGCTCTGGATTCATGGTTGTATCCCATAATTGTTCTGCATTCATCTCTCCAAGACCCTTATAACGCTGAACAGAGACACCTCCACCCATTGCATCTACAATCTCTTGGCGTTCTTCATCACTCCAAGCATACTCTTTACGTTGTCCTTTCTTTACCAAATATAAAGGTGGTGTAGCTATATAAACATAACCATTTTCAATTAAACCACGCATATAACGGAAGAAAAAAGTTAAAATTAAAGTTGCAATGTGACTACCATCCACATCGGCATCACACATAATTACAACCTTGTGGTAACGTAATTTCTCTAAATTCAATGCTTTACTATCCTCTTCAGTACCAATGGTTACTCCAAGGGCTGTAAAAATATTCTTAATCTCTTCGCTTTCAAAAACTTTGTGTCCCATAGCCTTCTCCACGTTTAAGATTTTACCTCTTAAAGGTAAGATAGCTTGGAATTGACGATCACGTCCTTGTTTGGCTGTTCCACCTGCCGAATCCCCCTCTACTAAGAATACCTCACATTTTGAAGGATCTTGTTCAGAACAATCCGATAACTTTCCAGGTAATCCACCTCCGACCATTACAGTCTTTCTTTGGACCATCTCCCTAGCTTTCTTAGCTGCATGTCTAGCCTGAGCTGCTAAGATTACTTTTTGAACAATGATTTTAGCATCATTTGGATGTTCTTCCAAGTAATTCTCTAACATTTCAGCCACCGCTTGACTTACCGGGGAAACCACCTCTCTGTTACCTAACTTAGTTTTAGTTTGTCCTTCGAATTGAGGCTCCATAACTTTAACAGATATAATAGCTGTTAAACCTTCACGAAAATCATCCCCTGTAATTTCAAATTTCAATTTCTCTAATAAACCAGAAGAGTCAGCATACTTTTTCAAGGTACGGGTTAATCCCATTCTAAAACCTTGTAGATGCGTTCCACCTTCATGGGTATTAATATTATTTACATAAGAGTAAATATTCTCTGAATAAGTATCGTTGTAAATTAAAGCAACCTCAACGGGTACTTCTCCTTTGTCAGATTCCATAGAAATAACACTTTGGATAATAGGAGTACGATTACCATCTAAGAATTTAATAAATTCTTTTAATCCTTCTTCAGAAAAGAAAACCTCACTTCTATACTCTCCTTCTTTATTAGTTTCTCTTTTATCTGTTAAATGAATAGTTAAGCCTTTATTTAAAAAAGCTAACTCTCTTAATCTAGAAGCTAAAGTATCATAATTGTATTCTAAAACAGAAGTGAAGATTGTTGAGTCAGGTTTAAAAGTAACCATTGTTCCTTTTCTATCGGTCTCTCCAATTACTTTTACAGGGTGCAAAGCTTTTCCACAAGAATATGCTTGTTCGTAGATTTTCCCATCACGGTGAACATTGGCAATTAAACTTTCTGATAAAGCATTAACACAAGAAACACCTACTCCGTGCAATCCTCCTGAAACCTTATAGGAATCCTTATCGAATTTACCACCGGCTCCAATTTTAGTCATAACTACCTCTAGGGCAGAAACTCCTTCTTTTTTATGAATATCTACAGGTATTCCACGACCGTTATCTTCTACTGTAATAGAATTATCTTCATTAATAACAACATTAATGGTATCACAATAACCAGCAAGAGCCTCATCAATAGAGTTATCTACAACCTCATAAACTAAATGGTGTAGCCCTCTTACTCCTACATCTCCAATATACATAGAAGGACGCATCCTTACATGCTCCATTCCCTCTAGGGCTTGTATGCTATCTGCTGAATAATTATTCTTATTTGTATCCTCGCTCATAATATTTTTTGTAAAAATAAGTAACGTACAAATATAAACAATTTCAAAGACTATATCAAACACCAGAAGGTCTTAAAACAAACAAAACACAAAAAAAAAGATAAAAAAAGCAAAAATGCGCCTAGAGATTTTTCTAGGCGCATTTACAGGCTATTTTATACTTTTTTGCTACTATCGCAAAGAATTAACTGTAAACTCACAGTTGTTAAATACAAAGGTATCATTGAGTTCTTTACCAATCAATTCCTTAGCAATAGGTGCGTCCATTGAAATGGCTAAAATAGATTCATCTTGATAGGTTATTTTAGGCAAAGCTGCACTAAGAAATAAGTTAACGCTGTTAAGTTTAACTACACTTCCAAATTCTACCTTGTTAGATATCTTTGTTTCATCTACTCTTAAAATAACATCGCGAAGTGCAATATTTTCATTAATCTTCTTACTTAAATTCTCTTGCTCTAAATGCATCATCGACAAGGAGGTTTCGTGTTTATCTCCAGCAGAGCTCTTGGCATCATTTTGTGCATCTAAAGAAAGATCAGTGATAATATTTTGGAAAGCAGTGATCTTTTCATTTAGCCGCTCGAGGCAAAGCTGCTTAAGGTTTCTCTTTAAATTCATTTTTTTCTTTGTGTTCGTTAGTGAAGGTTATATAACACAAAAGTAACCTATATTTTATATTAAAAAACAGCACAATTGATATTTAACTAATTAAAATTCATCTTTTACAAAGAATCACCTAACAAATCACAACAAATATTTAAAAATCGAATTTATACATTGCACCTAATGCAACTTGAATTCCCTGCACCTTATAATTTACAAAACGCTCATATTTATCATTCAATAAGTTATTCCCTTTAACAAACACCGTCCAGTTAACACTTGGGCGATAACCTACCTTAATATTAAGATCTAAATAAGCATCTAACTCAGAAACCACTTGGTTTATCTCAGTAGTTAATGGCTCAAAACTGGCAAAGCGATCAAATCTCTTTCCAACATAAAATACTTCCATTGCTGCAAACCATCCTTGATCAAATTCCATGTGAAGATCTGCTCCCACTTTAAACTTTGGCATATTCCATGGTTTTTGCTCTGAAGTGCTATAGTGATTATACTGAGCTTGTACTCCAACAGAGGCTTTACTTTCAAATTCATAGCGCAATTCTCCAAATAGATTTAATGTTTTTATATGCTGATAATCTACAGTAAAAGAATTTGCGTAACCATACGATGGTATAGAAGGGGTAATTGGTTCAGGAAACACTCCCGAAACGAAGGTAGCCACATCACTTTGGCTCTTATAAGACCCCTTGGCATTAAAAGAAATATTACTATCTAATTTACCACGTAAACCTAGATATAGATCATATTTTGTACTAGTAGGAGTGATTTCTAAATTAGGAGATACAAATGGATTTTCTTGAACAAAATCCTTGAAAGAATTTTGCTTTAAACCTCCTTGTAATCCTGCATAAGCAACTAAAATATCGTCTACTAAATTATACGAGGCCTTTACTTGTGGATAAATATAGAATTTATTATTACTAGAAGAGTTTTCCTTACGATCATTGTAAAACACCCCTACTCCAAGTTCCAAAGAATATGTTTGGTCACTAAAATGCACACTTGGCTCTATACCGAAGTTTAAATTCTTATAACTTACATCTTTAAAATCTGTAGAAACATAATCTACAATTACTCCTACTTTTAAATCACTATCAAATCCAATTCTAGTTTTAATATTTGGACGGATAAAAAATCTATTCTCTGTGGCTTTGTAGCTATCCCAAAAACGATCATACCCTACGGATACCGAAGTAAATGGAGAATTTCTAAAATCTAAATCACCTCTAAAATAAATATCTTTATATCTTTGCTTTGGATTAATATTAGAAATCATCTGATCTGTAAATTCCACATGATCAGTTGGAAGCCCATACCAATGACTTGTCTGTAAACTTCCTCCTAACTCAGTTCTCCAGCCAAAATTCTTTTTATTACCTAAGTAAAAACCAAAAAATTCTGTCTTAGCGAATTCATTGTCTAACAAATTATTTTTAAGCCCTTTACCAGAGGTATGCTTACCGAAGGCTCCGATATAAGAATATTTATTTAATTTTTCACTAACAAATCCTTCCGCGTTTAAATTTCTATAGTTTCCAAAAGATGCCATAGCATAATTAGAAAAAGGTTTTAATCGTGGGCTTTGCTCAACATCAGCCACTTCTCCTTTTTCAGGCACAAAGGTAGATGCCACAGGAAATGACATTATAGTGTATTGAACCTGTTTTTTATCAACAACTTCATTGTCTTGCGCCCCAGGTGTTTGCTTTACTTTAAAGGCATCATTTATAACAGCCTCATATTCTCTTACCACTGTTACCTCTTCTATTCCCAAATCAGGAGTTTTAGTTTTCTCTTGAGAAAATCCATAACCACTAATTAAAAATGCAGTCAAAGTAATATATATGTTTTTGTTTTTCATTGCTATAATTTTAATTTGGTATTTATTGAACTACGGAAGAATTGCGCTTTGCTTCTTCTGCATTAATCGCCTGTAATTCTTTCTTAGCCTCAAATACAACATCATTGTATTGAGAGAAGTTCTCAATAACACTATCTAAGATATAAGTGGCTTGATAACTATCATTTAAAGCATAGAAGTTCTTAGCCATTAGCACCAATCCTTTAGCTCCATAATAAGGATAACTAGAATAATCTTTAGCTAAAAGCTGTATAGTTTGATTACTCAGATCATATTTACCTTCATTATTTTCAAAATACGCTTGATAAAATAAAGCCTCCGCTGCAACTTCACCACTAGCACTAGCCAGTACTTTTTGATAACCTTGCTTAGCCTTTTGCATATCCTGGGTAACAAAAGCAGTACGAGCCACAATTAACTCAGCATCACTTTTAACTCTATTTTCCAAATTAGACTTAGCCAAAACTTTTTGAGCATAACTAAGAGCTTGCTCATAGTTGTTTTCTTGGTAGTATAATTTCATTAAATTAGACATCGCAAAAATCTGATTTTGCTGCACAGAAGCTTCTAATTCCAATTCAGACAAGACCTGTTTTGCTTGAGGTAATTTATTTTGCTTTAAATAAATTTCTGCCAAACGGACTAAACTAATTTCGCTGTATTGATTTTTCCCAAATTCTAAAACTGCAGTATAATAGTTTTGTGCTTTATCAAGGTCTTGACTGCTAAAGAACATTTGAGCTAAATTAAAATTAGCATTAAGTGCGTTCTTGCCTTTTGGAAATTCTCTTAAATACTGTTGATATCCCTTTATTGCCTCCTGGGTATTATTTAAAATATATTGTCTGTCAGCAGAATCAAAAGAATCACTCTCAATTTCTGAATCAGACACTTCGATAAAAGACAACCCTTTAACCCATTGTGCATATTGGTCTACTTGGCCATTTTCCATATATATTAATCGAGCATTTTGCACCGCTTCAACAGCCTCTGCAGAATTAGGCGACTCATTAACCACTGTCTTAAATTTACTTAAAGCTAAATCACTTTGATTTGTCTTATAGTAGATTAATCCTTGTCGTAAAATGGCTCTTGATTTTTTACTAGAGTTTGGGTATTTTTCAATTAAGACTTCAAAGGCCTGAATTGCTGGATTGTTTTGTTGTTGTAACTCATAAGAAACCCCTAATTCATACTGGGCCTCATGAGCCAAAGTAGAATTGGGATATTGCTCAACAAACTGGATTAATTCTTGTTGTTTCTGGCTTTGTCTATCTACAAAACCATAGGATAAAGCTTTTTGAAACTTAGCATACCCGAGGTCTCCTTGTCCGGAATTAATAACCACATTGTAAGCATCCATCGCTGGCCAATATTTAGCTTGTACAAAGTTAATATCACCCATACGAAGGTAACTATCATATTGTCTTACCTTATCAATTCCCGGTGTATTTACAAAAGAAGTGAAAGCCTTTAATGCCTCAGGATAATTTTTCATCTTAAAAAAAGAATACCCTAAATTATAGTCCACATTAGTATATTCTAAAGAACCTTTGGCTGCATTATTATCTTTAAAAGCAATAAAGTATTCAACAGATTCTGGATACTTCCCTAAAGACGAAAGAGTTTCAGCCTTCCAATATAATGCACGAGCTCTAAGTTTATCATCTTGCTTTTGCTCTAAAGACTTATTGAGTAAAATAAGGGCCTGGTTGTAATCTGCTTGTTCATATAATTCTAAAGCACGATATAAAGTAACTTTTTGATATACCAGAGCATTACCTATAGACTTATTTTTCTCTAGTAATTCTAAGGCATCTTTATAATTTTTTGCAGTAATAAAAGAATCTATTAGAAGAGCTTCTAATTCAGCCTTATGTGGAGAATTAGGATATTTTTCAATAAATGCCATCAAAACAGTTGGTGCACTTTGAAAGGCATTTCCTATTTCGTAGCTCAATTTTGCATAATTCAAAAACGCATCTTCTTGTATGGCTGCATCGTAACGCATTTCCGAGGCATTTTTAAATGCATTTAAGGCCTGTAATTTCTTACCCGAATGCAAATAACTTTCTCCTAGGTGGTAATATGCATTTTGAGCAATACTATTATTTCCTTGAATAATTTTATTAAACTGCTCTATAGCTTTTTCATACTGCCCTTGCTTATAATAGGTGTATCCCAACTGATAGAAGTCGGTATTATTCCACTTGCCGTCTTTTCCTTGATATTGCTGTAGATAAATTAAAGCTTTATCGTACTGCTCGAGATTGAAATAACTCTCTCCTACAATTTTTGATAATTCCGAACGCTCCGAATCACTTTGTGCTTTATCCAATTGGGTTAAACCTTCAGTTAATGAGCTTTCAAAATTTCCACTTTTAAAATTCATATCCGCCTTGTAATACCCCATTTTATCTTGAAAGGAAGATTCTATATCAATTTTATTGAAATGAGTCTGGGCATCGGCATAATTATTATTAGCATAAGCCATGTAACCAAGATAATAAGTGGCTTGATCACCCCACTGGCTACTTGATCTAACCTTTAACAAGTTTTTTCTTGCTTCTTTTGGGTTTTTTACAAAGAAAAAACTATATCCTTTTTGGAATAAAAATCGATCCTGTTTACTGTGTTCTAAAATGTTTACATTTCTAACCTTAGTGGCATACTGTAAAGCCTTAGCATATTCTCCCTTGGAAAAGTAATAATCTGTTACATCAACATACGCTTGATTTTGCTTTGCACTAGTAGGATAATTCTTAACAAACTCATCTATCTTTCTCTCTGCCCCCACTTGATCTAAACGAATAGCACAATTGGCAATATAATAAGCACAGTCTGCTTGTACTTCAGTATAGGTAGCAACAGAGGACTCCTTGACCTTCTCAAACAAAAGTTGTGCAGCTAAGTATTGCTCTTCATCATAAAGGGCAATTGCGTGATTAAAATCTGCTAAACTATTGGTGGAAATAATGGACTGCTGTGCTGTAGCTGTTAGCCCAGTCAAGCCCAAAGCCAAATAAGCTAATCTATTCATTTTACGCATTTGATTGTATTTAATTTATTTGTAAATATATCATTTAATACCATGAAAAAAAGAATTCCATGTTTTTTTTAATCCCTATAAAAGCCCCTTTAACATTATTTTTAACAAAAAAACATTCAGAGATAAACCCCAATGTATTACACCAACAATAACTCTAGCAAGTATAGATTCATTACTACTATAAAAAACCATGCCAACACTTGCAAAAAGACGTAGAATATTAGTTAACACAAAGATTTATTTTAAATATAGAAATACAACATAACCAGAAAAAAAACCACTCCAAATACAAGTTTATTAGCCTTTTAGTAACATTTAATTAAACTATAACTTAAGGAAGTGTGCTATTTTTGCTCTGAGAAAATAAAAATGCACTTCTATGGTATAGATAAAAATTATAAGGTAAAAGGTTAGTTAGAAAACAAAGGTAGTCTTTAACTAGGCTACCTTTAACTTTTTTAGTCATATCCAGGAACACTTTATGGTCACTTTACCCAATTACTCACTTAAAAGTGATTTCATAAAATTTCAACCACCTAGCTTAACCTTATTAACCAAAGACACTTTTGAGATAAAACTCTACAATTAATCTATAGTAAACAGGCAGATTATCAAAGAGTACAACGTCTAGCTTTTTTCTAAGTAAACTATACTTTTTTACTCAAAAAACAGCAATTTTTAGAATTCACACCTCATTTAAAATGAATTGTTAAAAATAATATATTATCTTGCTTGTATATTTTAATAATCCCTGCATAGACAAACAATAATAAAAGCAGTGAAATACTGTGCAACTACTAGAAAAATAACTTTTAAGAAATAGTCTGTGACTTTTTCAAGCAACGGATATATATAACCAAAAAAACTACCCCTAATGCTAATACTAAAAACTAAGCATTTTATATTTTTCTGTATTTTTTTTAGCATTTATTGCAATGCTCAAAACTCTGATACCCTCACTATTAAGAACCTAGAAACAAAGAAAATAGTAACCTATACTACAGATAAATTCTCTGTCCTACGTCCTTTGAATCTTGATTATACCTATAGTACTCCTTATCAATATAAATACAAAGGGGAATTCAAGGATGCTGGTCCAAATAAAATTAATCATTTCGAGCATTTGCGCTTAACTGCCAATATGCGTTTTTTCGCTAAAAACAAATGGATGATTGGTACGACTTTGGGATATACAAATGTTAAGTTCGGAGCCAACATCTCTGAGCCTTATAACTCACAACTTGTCAACCTGGAGAGAACATACCATGAAATATCGGTAGCTTTTAACGCCCTGTATACCACAACGCTTTTTGATAGGAGAACAATTTTTTCTGGATCTTTAAAAGTAGACACAAGTATTAAACACTTCGAGAGAATAAAGGGACTACTCTCAGGGATTATGGTAATGAACAATACCCCAAGAACCAAATTAAGCCTTGGTATTCTACTTAATATAGACCCTAGAGCACAATTGCCAATATTGCCAATTGTAGCTTACGAACACCACTTAGGCAACAATTTTTTAATTGATCTAACATTGCCAAAAGGCTTCTTTATAAGAAAGAATGTTTTTAAACAAGCAAGAATATCTTTAGGAACAGATATAGAACAAATCAGCTTCTACCTTTTTGACACCTTTAAAGACAACCAAACCTATATCTTTAGGCAAATCGACTTTAACTCTGGAGTGACTTACGAGCATGCGCTGGGTCATTTTATACTTACGGCAAGAACAGGCCTAAAAAGTACCTACTATGGTAGACTCTACGAAAAAGGTCAAAATTATTCCAACCCTCTTTTAGAAATTAGTCCTGAGTCTCGCTTTTACTTTTCTTTAGGATTATCTATTAACCCATTTACCTTGCTTGGCAAAAAAAAGTCTTAACAAAACCACTATACAAGCCAACCTAAACAAAGTATTGCCTCCTAGAGTAAAGCACTTATTGTATCACCTAGATTTTGTTGAAGATTTTGCTATGCTAAAATAATTAAACTTAGTACATTTACCCAAACTTACATTTTACATTATGTCTAAAATAGTATTATCCTTACAAGGAGTCGACATTTACCAAAATAAAAATAAAATATTGTCCAATGTTAATCTACAAGTAGAAAAAGGAGAATTCATTTATATTATTGGTAAAACCGGCGCAGGTAAAAGCAGCTTCATGAAGACTCTTTACGCAGATCTTCCCTTAGAGCATGGCCATGGTAGTATAGTAGATTATGATTTAAAAACTTTAAACCAAAAAGACATTCCGTATCTAAGAAGATCTTTAGGTATCGTCTTTCAAGATTTCAAACTGCTTCCTGATAGAACAATTTATGGCAATCTACACTTTGCCTTACAAGCCACAGGATGGAGTGAAAAAACAGAGATCAATCGAAAGATAGAAGAGGTTTTAACATCGGTAGGTATGTTAGCTCACATACAAAAGATGCCTCATCAGCTCTCCGGAGGTGAGCAACAACGCGTAGCTATTGCCAGAGCGTTATTAAATGATCCAGATTTAATTCTAGCAGACGAACCAACCGGAAACTTAGATCCACAAACTAGTGCCGAGGTAATGGATTTGCTTTTGAAAATAAACCAAAGTGGCAAGACCATCTTGATGGTTACTCACGATTATGCCCTTTTGCTTAAATATCCAGCAAAGACACTAAAATGTGACCAAATGAATTTATTTGAAGTTATTTACAAAACCTCTTAAAGGGTTACTTCAAAAGTATTTACAGCATTGTTTTTTTACAAAACAAAACTATAGTGAAGCAAAAGCTAATTAAAACTATTTTTAGTGATTCAAAAATGCATTATTAGACCTTAACACCTTGTAATGTAAAGACTATTTTAAATTAAAATATAAACTCTATAAACACAAAAAAGCTAAATATTTTACCTATGTTTTTATAAATATTATATCATATTTTTAAAAACAGTTAAGCCTTTAGGATAAAATTGCTATTCTGAAGGATTTTAAGTATATTTGCCTTTTATTTTTGAAATTAATTATGATTAAAATTACATTACCAGACGGTTCAGTGAGAGAGTTCGCCTCAGGGGTAACTCCATTCGATGTTGCAAAAAGTATAAGCGAAGGCTTAGCTAGAAATGTTATTTCAGCAAGCTTTAATGGCACCACTATCGAAACCACCACCGAATTGACCACCGATGGTAGTTTAATTTTATACACTTGGAACGATCAGCAAGGAAAGCAAGCTTTCTGGCACTCTACTTCTCACGTAATGGCTCAAGCCTTACAGGAACTATTCCCAGGTGTTATCCTAACTATAGGTCCTTCTATTGAAAATGGTTTTTACTACGATGTGGACTTCAAAGACCACAAAGTAACTGATGCTGATTTCAAGCAAATTGAAGCTAAGGTATTAGAAATAGCCAAAGGTAAACATGACTTCAAGATGCGCTCTACAACAAAAGCAGAAGCCCTAGAGTATTACAAAGAACAAAACAACGATTATAAAGTAGAATTAATAGAAAACCTTCAAGACGGTACTATTACATTTTGCGACCATTCAGATTTCACAGATCTATGTAGAGGTGGACATATTCCAAACACAGGTATAATTAAAGCTTTTAAAGTTTTATCTCTTGCAGGTGCATATTGGAGAGGAAACGAAAACAATAAACAACTTACACGCGTTTACGGAATTTCATTCCCTAAACAAAAAGAATTAACCGAGTACTTAGAGCTTTTAGAAGAAGCTAAGAAAAGAGACCACCGTAAATTAGGTAAGGAATTAGAACTTTTCACTTTCTCACAAAAAGTAGGACAAGGACTACCGTTATGGTTGCCAAAAGGTGCTGCATTAAGAGAAAGATTAGAGCAGTTTTTAAGAAAAGCACAGAAAAAGGCAGGATATGAACAAGTAGTTACTCCTCATATTGGCCAAAAGGAACTATATGTAACTTCTGGACACTATGCTAAATACGGAGCTGATAGCTTCCAGCCTATTCACACACCAGTGGAAGGAGAAGAATTCTTATTAAAACCAATGAATTGTCCTCACCACTGTGAAATTTACAATGCAAAACCATGGTCTTATAAAGATTTACCAAAACGTTTTGCTGAATTTGGAACAGTATACCGTTACGAACAATCAGGAGAACTACATGGATTAACACGTGTAAGAGGATTTACTCAAGATGATGCACATATTTTCTGTACACCAGAACAATTAGATGAAGAATTCAAAAAAGTAATTGACTTAGTACTATATGTATTTGGTTCTTTAGGATTTGAGAACTTTACTGCTCAAGTATCTGTTCGCGATTTAGATAATCCTGATAAATATATTGGATCTGTAGATAATTGGGAAAAAGCAGAACAAGCCATCATTAATGCGGCTAAAGACAAAGGCCTAAATTATGTTATAGAAAGTGGTGAAGCTGCATTTTATGGTCCTAAATTAGACTTTATGGTTAAAGATGCTTTAGGAAGAAGCTGGCAACTTGGAACTATCCAAGTGGATTATAATCTTCCAGAGCGTTTTGACTTAACATACAAAGGTTCAGACAATGAATTACATCGTCCAGTAATGATTCACCGCGCTCCTTTTGGATCGATGGAAAGATTTATAGCTATCTTATTAGAGCATACAGGAGGTAATTTCCCACTTTGGTTAGTCCCAGAACAGGCTATAATCCTGTCTTTAAGTGAGAAATACGAAAAATATGCAAAAAAAGTTTTAGATTTGCTAGAAAATAACGAAATTCGCACCCTGATAGATAACCGTAATGAAACTATCGGTAAGAAGATTCGAGAAGCAGAAGTCCAAAAGTTCCCTTATATGTTGATTGTAGGTGAAGAAGAAGAGAAAAATGGCACAATTTCTGTAAGAAAACACGGAGACTCCGGAAAATCAAACCAAACAATGAAAATTGAAGAATTTGTTTCTTTAGTTCAAGAACAAGTAAAAGCTTCTATTAAACAGTTTGGAGAATAAAATATTATGTATAACGCTTGGTAAGACAAGCAAAAACTTTTAAAGCCATAGCAGTAAGACAAAACAGAGGTTACAGACCTCGCGAAGAAAAAAAAGATGCGCATAGAATAAACAATGCCATCCGCGTTCCTGAAGTTAGACTTGTTGGTGACAATGTAGAACTTGGTGTATATAAACTTGCAGACGCAATGCGTATTGCTGAACAGTTAGAATTGGACTTGGTGGAAATTTCACCAAATGCAGAACCACCTGTTTGTAAAGTAATTGATTATAAAAAATTCCTTTACGAGCAAAAGAAGCGTGAAAAAATGCTAAAGGCTAAGTCAACTCAAATCACTGTTAAAGAGATTCGTTTTGGTCCTCAAACAGATGAACACGATTATGAATTTAAAAAGAATAATGCAGAGAAATTCTTAAAAGAAGGATCTAAATTAAAAGCATTTGTTTTCTTTAAAGGAAGATCAATCATCTATAAAGATCAAGGTCAAATATTATTATTAAGACTAGCACAGGATCTTGAAGAATTTGGTAAAGTTGAATCTATGCCTGTTTTAGAGGGTAAACGTATGACTATGTTTATTGCTCCTAAAAAGAAAAAAGTATAATTCCGACTAAGAATTAAAAAAATAGTTAAGTAAGATAATCATTAATAAATAGGAAAGAAATGCCTAAAATGAAAACTAAATCTAGCGCTAAGAAACGTTTCAAACTTACTGGCTCTGGGAAAATCAAAAGAAAACACGCTTTTAAAAGTCACATTTTGACTAAAAAATCTAAAAAGCGTAAATTAGCTTTAACTCACTCTGGATTAGTGTCTAAAGCAGATACAGCAAGTATCAAAGATCAATTAAGATTAATCTAATCCTTAATTGGAATTCGGTTAAAACAATTTTATAACCCTGGAGTGGTGCAAATGTAATGTTTGTTAAGTGTTACTATAGGTAACCGCCCACTACAAAAAAACATTTAAAGAAATGGCAAGATCAGTAAATGCAGTAGCTTCAAGAGCAAGAAGAAAAAGAATTTTGAAGCAAGCCAAAGGTTACTTTGGAAGACGTAAAAACGTTTATACAGTAGCTAAAAACGCGGTAGAAAAAGCAATGGTATATGCTTACCGTGACAGAAAACAAAAGAAAAGAAACTTCCGTTCATTATGGATCATGCGTATTAACGCAGGAGCTAGACAACACGGACTTAGCTATTCTCAGTTCATGGGGAAAATCAAAGCTAACAACATCGAATTGAACCGTAAAGTTCTTGCAGATTTAGCTATGAATCATCCTGCAGCTTTTGCAACTATCGTGAATAAAGTAAAATAATAAACGTTTGTCAAATCTGATTTATCTTACTTAATATATAAAGCCCCCTCTTTTTAAGAAGGGGCTTTTTTATTATATTACCCAAACAAAATTATCTTATTATGACTTGCTCTTTATGCAATAGCACATTACCTAAGAAAGACTACAATGGCTTTAGACATTGTCCTTGTTGTAAAGCATATGTCAAAGACCCTAATACCTATTATAGCTCTACTAAGGAAAGAGATCATTATCTACAGCATAATAATGATATACACCACAAGGGCTACCAAAATTTTGTATCAGATCTTAGAGATACAGTTTTACAGTATTGCACCCCTGAGCAGTTAGGCCTAGATTTTGGTTGTGGCTCAGCTCCTGTAACTACTCACCTGTTGCGACAACACAAGTATAACATAGATTTATATGATCCTTATTTTTATCCAAATCAGGACTACAAAAAAAATAAATATCACTATATATTCTCTTGTGAAGTATTTGAACACTTACATCACCCAAAAAAAGAAATAGAAGCTTTACTTTCTATCTTAGAACCTACAGGAATAATCTTTATTAAAACCCACTTGTTCACTAATCAAACTAATTTTGATTCATGGTATTATATTAAAGACCTTACCCATGTATTTATCTATACCCCGGATACTTTTAAATATATAGCTGAAAAATACGATCTAGAGATTATTACAATGACTCAAAGGATAATAGTTTTAAGAAAAAACGTCTCTTAATTACTCATTATATCCAACGAGCTAAGTAGAATATACTTGGTAAATTAACTTGCAAATAGCCACAAAGTAAAGATTATCGAGCCAAATAAGTATATATTGTTGTAACTTGTTGTTACACATAAAAGTATCTTATTATGAAAATAGAAATCTGGTCAGATATAAACTGTCCTTTTTGTTATATTGGTAAAAAACATTTAGACCTTGCCTTGGATCAATTGGATTTCAAAGATAAAATTCAAATTATCCATAAAGCATATCAATTAGACTCATCCTTGCCAATACAAGCCTCAGATATGAGTAATCAGGACTACTTGACTCATAAAAAAGGATATCCAGCAAAGCAAGTCAAAGCAATGTTTGATCAAATTAAACAAAGTGCCAAACAAGTTAGTTTAGATATAGATCCTGGAATTAGCATTCCTGTTAACACATGGAATGCACAAAAATTAATTCTACTTGCTCAAGAACATAACTTAGCTAATCAAATGCAAAGGGCCTTATTTGATGCATACTTCACTAAAGGGCTAAATATAGCAGATAAAGAAGTACTCACTCAATTGGCTATCTCAGTTGGACTCTCAAAGCAACAAATACAGCAAGGATTTGATTCAGAAAAATTAAATCAACAAATCAATCAAGATATTCAACAGGGTAATGATCTTCAAATAAAAGGGGTTCCCTTTTTTGTTATAGACCAAAAATATGGCATTTCAGGAGCCCAACCCATACAGAGCTTTGTAGATGTTTTAAGCCAGGGCTATGAAGAATTCAAACAGACTTCAAGAGATTTTAACTCCGATGGAGCTACTTGTTCAATAGATGGCTGTAATTAAAAACACTAAAAGACCTAGATTTTATCTGTGATAAGGTAGGTTTTTTAGCTCTCTGACCAATAATAGTTTTACCTTTGTATAATGAAAATTAGCAAAATACTTTCCAATTTAGATATACAAGAGCTTAATGCTATGCAGCACCAAGCCTTAGATAAAAGTCAAAGTAGCAGTGAGCTTGTAGTTTTATCTGCAACAGGTTCAGGAAAAACCCTAGCCTTCTTACTTCCTATTATCTCCAAGCTAGATCCAAATAAAACTGGGGTTCAGGCCATATGTTTAGTTCCTACTAGAGAATTAGCACTTCAAATAGAAAGTGTGTTTAAATCCATGAAAACACCCTTTAAAGTAAACGCTTGCTATGGAGGTCATAGCGTAAAGACCGAACTAAATAACTTTAGTGTTCCCAGTGCCTTACTCATAGGTACTCCAGGAAGAATAAAGTTTCACTTAGAGCAAAATTCTTTTGATCCAAAGAGTGTCACCTCTTTAGTTATAGATGAATTTGATAAGGCTTTAGAATTTGGTTTCACTAACGATATGAGTTATATTATCGATTGTTTTGAGAATCTAAATTTCAAAATGTTAACCTCAGCCACAAAGCTAAGTTCAATACCTAGCTTTACTAAAATAAAGAATCCTTTAGAGATAAATTTTCTGGATAGCCAAGTGCAACAACCTCAGCTTAGTTTTAGTAAAATTGTTTGTAAAAGCACAGAGAAATTGGAGGACTTAGTTAAACTATTGGCTAAAATAGGTAAAGATACCGTACTTATTTTCTGTAATCACCGTGATGCAGTAGATAGAATTAGTCAGACTTTAACTAAAAACAAAGTAGCAAATAGCGCCTTTCATGGTGGTCTAGATCAAGAAGATCGTCAAAGGGCATTAATGAGATTCAGAAACGGTAGCTGTAATATTTTAATAAGTACAGATCTTGGTTCTAGAGGATTAGACATCCCTGAAATAGGTCATGTTATTCACTATCAAGTTCCAGAAAACAAAGACACTTTTACCCATAGAAATGGCCGAACTGCACGTATGAAAGCAAAAGGAAAAGTGTATTTAATTATCAGTGAACTAGACCAAGAATTACAATACATACCACAAGATTTACCTTTGGAAGATCTATCAGGTAAAGCCCTTATAGATAATAAAACAGATTTTCAAACTATTTATATAAGTGCTGGTAAAAAAGATAAAATCAATAAAGTTGATATCGTCGGATTTCTAATTAAAACAGCAGGTTTAAACAAAGAAGATATTGGTTTAATTGACCTAAGAGATACCCAAGCTTTTATTGCTATTAAGTCAAATAAGGTCAAAGCTTTACTTAGAAATGTAAAAGATTCTAAAATTAAAAATAAGAAAGTAAAAATAGATGTAGCTAGAAGTTAACTCATAAAAGACTGTGTCGATAAAGACTTACCTAATAACTTCTTTGGACTATTTGATTATTACTGTAAGTTTGGTGGTAATTATCAGCATCAACTTATGGCTGATTATAATATAAGTACAATGATTGATTATAAAACAAGTCGAGAGTCCTTACAGCTATGAACATTACCAAGCCTTAGTTTTGGATTGAGTAACACTAATACCTATAAAGCCTTGTCAAACACAAAAAGAATCAACTAAAGATAAATTCAAACAAAATGCGACACAAACGAAATGCAATTAAATATTGTTTCATTATATTGTTCTTATCTATAACTAGCGATATGTTGTCTCAAAAAATTAGTGTAGACAACACTATAATCGTTGATACTACTTTAATGGATGAAGATCATAAGATAATAAGCACAGAAGTCATACAATAAAACGCTATAACTACTCTGTACTATCGGATAAGTAATAGGGATAATTTATATTTTTATATCACCAAAAAAGTAGAATTAAATGAAATAGAGCGGTCCACATGAAATCTTTTCCTTTTGGGAGTTCCTTGGTTTTTGTGACGATCATTTTAAAGCAACAGCTAATAAAAACAGGCTATGGACACTTCCTACAAGATTTTATATCGATAACTATAATTTTAATAATTTATATATAAAAGTGTTAGATAGTACAACAAATGAATTTAATTATTATAAAGCTAATTTCTGGTACTTCATGAATGAAGATGAATCAATAGAGTAAATCAAAAAAAAAACAAAGGGAGCTATCTAAATACGAAAGCTCCCTTTGTTTTTTATATGGCTAGAAGATTTGTGAAAAGTACTAGTCATAGGTTATTGACATGCAACTACATTGCTTAATAATAAAGACCATCAAATACCTTCTTAACCTACATTGGTGTTGAGTAAAGAAACTTCAAAGGCCTTCCACCCCCACTGTTGCCTTTTTTTATTAAAAACCATAAAAGCTTTATAGGTTATAGCAGATTCGTTAGTAATATAATTATTTGCTAAGAGCTCTTGAGAAAAGTACACATCTCCAATAAAACCAAGTCCGTTAGCTAAAATTCGAATTACACCATGACCTGATTTGATCGCTTCACAGCTTTGCTGGGTACTTCTTTCAACGGTATTTGCTAGATAAAAACCGTTATCTCCCTCTTTTTGTAATCGAACATCTAAAATCTCGCCAATTTTGGGATTCTTTATAAAAGTATCATATTTAAAAAAACCACTAAAGTTCTTATTTTTTATAAAATGAAGTAGCTTCTTGTCGTAATGTACATATTCTACCACTACTACATCAACTGGGATATCTTGATAAAGAAGTTTTTCGGCTATACCTTTATAGCGTTTATATAATATATAATTATTATCGGAGCCTCTAACCATTGTATACCAAGGTTGGTTCATCCAATATTTAACCTTTTGTGGTGTATTAAGAGATTGGCTATGATATACTTTTAATAAATGCTGAATCTCAGTTCTAGCCTCTACATACATTTTACTTTCTATAAGTAAATCACAAAAATCTTGTCTGACTCTAAGCAAAAATTCATCCTTAGCTCCCAATGAAAGGGCCTTACAATAACAA
Source organism: uncultured Flavobacterium sp. (assembly GCA_947632215.1). Taxonomy (GTDB): domain Bacteria; phylum Bacteroidota; class Bacteroidia; order Flavobacteriales; family Flavobacteriaceae; genus Flavobacterium. The sequence goes on from CANROJ010000017.1 coordinate 24,517, forward strand.
GCAAAAGCGTAAGGAGCATTATCATTATAGATATTGGCTAGTAACTCCCATACCCAAAAATTGTTAGCCTTGCTTCTTGCAAAAGGTAACACAGCTTCTAATGCCTTTGTGTTTTGGCCTAATTCTAAGAGAATCTTAGCCTTATAGTAGGCAGGATATACGTAATTGGGATACTGCTCAATTAGCTTTGTTAAACGAATATTAAACTCCTGTAATCTATGTTTTCTATTGTCTATTTCTATTATTGAATCTTTATTGAGTAAAGACTTAGCGTAATTAATATATATCTTCTCAACAATTGACATGCCTTTATTTCCATTGATGTGGCTCTCTACATAATCTTGGGCTTCAAAACTATCTAAAGTACACCAATCCATTACTTCCAAATAATTATTATACTTGAGAAAACCATGATGTAATGTACGTATTAAAAGACTAAAAGTCTCGCTAGGCCTTGTAAAGCACAAGGGTTTAATTAAGTTAAAAAGTTGATCGGCTACTATAAAGTTCCACTTATTTTTAGATATTAGATTATCCACTAAGCTCCTAATAGGCCATGCTAAAGAATCAATTAATAGATTAGGTTTTTTAGGTAATTCTAAATCAGAGATATTTGCTAAAACTTCTATAAAAGCATCAAAATCTATTTCAAGGGCATGTCGTTTTAAATAATCATAATAAACCCAACCCAAGGACAATTTCTCTTCCATATCCTCTGGGTTTAATTGCAAATTTTGCTTGGCTAATACAAAAGCTTCTTCTAGCTTACCTTGCTTACGAAGCACTAGTACAGGATTACTTATCATATCAGATGGATTACATATAACTATTTAACTAAGGCGTATCACAAATCAGTGATTATGCACTTGTTTAAATATACAATTTATTTTCAATTTTCTAAAACACTTTTACAGCTAATTTTTTAACAATCATATCCTTAGACTTACCCTATTAGTAAACTACCTCACTAGCCAAGGGTATACTTTAGCCCTGACAAAGAGTTATAGACCATGTAAAGTATTTATTTTACAAAGAAAAATGCGTGCTCCTGCCTACTGTTTTTTTTTAATTGCGTTTTTAATCTGTAAAAAACAATTTTATAAACATTAATGGCTCTGTTCTATATCTTATAAACACATAATTTTACTGGTAATAAACACATTTTTAAGTCTTTAAAAATAAATATTTAAATTTAAATTAGACTTTATACTTGGAAATGTCAAATATATTATTGACTTTTACAATTACAAATCAAAAAACAATGCGAATATTTTAAAAATCAGTACTCCTTAATGTCAAAATATCTAATGTTTGACAGCTATTTTTAAGTATTTCGCACATAAGATTTTCAAAGCATGTTATGCATAGACTCTTAGAGCTAAAAATGTAAAAAAACACATTTACTTCTATGGCCTTGAAATCTAATAATTGTTAATAGAGCTAAGGTTAATAACCTATTGTTAAAAAAACTACTGTTTATCTATAATACACAAGTTCATTAAAAAGGTTTTATTATAAACCCAATTAATCTATCCTTGTCTTGGTAGGTATTTTACAGACCTACCTTATCCTAGGATAAGATACTTTATGCAAAAAACAAGTTGTTTGCTATGGTGTATTTCTACGATCTGTAATTCTTTATAATACTTGGTATTTAATTAAACTCTATCCCGTGGAATATAACACTTAAACTTCCACACATGCTCTATTGTTTTTGTCTATTAGAAACAATAGTATAAGCAATTCTATAGCTTATTTTGACCATTCCAATTTTATTACGCTTTGGCTATTTCTAGCCTTAGCAAGAAACTTATTTACATTTTTTTGATTATGACAGATTTAATAGTATATGAAAAGTCTGAGCTTTCTCATATAATAATCTTATGCAGAAAGGATAACAAACAAGCCTTGGCCTTATCCCATATTGATATAATGGGCAATCTACAAGGCGTACCAATTATACCCTCGAACTATGTGAAATTCCTTAAAGTTCACAACCAAATACGACCATTTTTAAACTTTTTCGCGATTTTCGTCAGTAAAGCAGTGGACAAAGAGCAGTATTCTTTCTATAAGATACCTATACATTACTTAGTGCATCTATACATCAGTATGTCAAAAGAGAGCACTGCAAATAATCTATTACACTACTTAGAGAAAATACCACAAAAGTACCTTGTTGTACAAAGAGAGCCCTTAACTAGTAAGAGTCCAACTTACAAGGTAGTTAGGTTAGGCAAATCTAGAAAGGTAACTAGAACCAAAAAAGCTAAAAATAAAAAAAAAGCAACTTTACAAACTACCACTTCAAATACTCTTAACCAGAGTACTTTAAATTATAATAAAGAATATTTTACTAACTGGCAAACAATTGAACCTATGAAAATCCAAGCATCCAATCAGTCTTATAATCAAGACAAAAAGAACAATACAGCTAAAAAAGCAACATCTAAAGAGACCGCTAATCAAAAATCCGATCCTGTTAAAAACACACCCAAACAAGACACACAACAACATAAAGCTTCTTTAGATAAACAGGACAAAGTAAAATCCTTTATTATTAAAGAAAGTCAAGTAAATTGGGGTCTCTTAGATGAGCTAGGAGTAAGTAAACAAAGATTGATAAATTCTAATCAATTAGAACTTTTATTAAAAGGATTAAAGACAAAATATCTATATTGGATAAAATATCGAACGCACAACTTATTATTTAAATTCGAGGCTAGAATCAGTTTTCGTCACAATCAAGATGGTCTAATCACTATTGTATTACATGGAATCAATAAAGAGCCGGCCTTACATCTACCTTTCTTTGATCATAATTTCACTGAACAGGATAAAACAAACTTACTACACACTGGAAACATGGGAAGAGTGGCTATTTTGACAAATAAATTTTCTCAAGAAAAGATTCCTTCACTAATAAGCATCGATAAGTTAACAAACGAAATTATTGCAATCGATCAGGAAAAGGTAAAAGTACCAGAAGTATTTAAAGGCGTTAATCTTTCTTTAGAACAGCAAGAAGATCTAAGACAAGGCAAGAAAATCTTTCTACAGGGTCTGCAGTCCAATAAAGGAACCATATTTGATGCGCATGTACAATATAATGCTGACAGGCGATTTTTGGACTTTTTCTTTACTAACAACCCTGATCAAACTCCAATTACTTTTACAACTTTAGGTGTTCCTACTACATTTCGTGGAATAACCTTTACAGAAGAACAAATCATTGAACTAGAGAGTGGACACTGGGTGTACTTAGATAATCTAGTTGGCAAAAAAGCCAATACCTATAAAGGTTATGTTTTATTTAATGAGCAAACAAAATCTTTAGATTTCTTCTTTGAAAGACCCTAGAGGTAAATATAAATTATAACAAAAAAAGCAATCTTATAGAGCTTATATCTCTTTTAAGATTGCTTTTACTATTTTATTATTTATGACTCATTAATTCGCGTTGAACTAAGTCATGTATTTGTATTTTTATATCTCTAAAATTCTTTTCAACATAATACTCCAAAGGTAAAGCAGTACTTAATAATTTGCCTGAATTGGTAAAGGGCAAAGTAATTTGTTCCACTTGGCTATCCATACTTGCATCGGCATGAAGTTTTGCATGAAACACTGGTTGATCTAAACTAACTCCTACTGTTTGAGTTAAACAACCAACAAAAAATCCTTGCGATAGTTGGCTAATCTTTGCACTTGGAATAAGAGCGTCTAACTGGGTTGAAATTGAATTAGAAATGTCTTGAGTATTACTACTATACCCTTGTCTTGTCTGCAGAATTCTTCCAAATCTCTCGCTAAGTAATTTGGCTGTCTCTCCTAGTACTTGACCACTAATAATATTACCTATAGTATTGAAAACAACTCTACTTTGCCTTTCACCATAATCTCTTACTAATTGAGAAAAATCTTGTAGAATTAAACAAGTTGCTATCCTATTACTTCTGGCAGTAGCAATAAAGTGATCTAAACCATGTACAAAAACCGTAGGCAGTTCATCTATAATTAGCGCCAAATCATGTTGCTTCTTTTTATTTACCAGCTTCATCACCCTACTAATATACAGACCAATGGCAGCTCCATAGATTTGTTGTCTTTGTGGATTATTACCAATACATACAACCTTTGGGTGTCGTGGATTATTTAAATCCAAAGTAAAATCATTACCACTTAATACCCAGTACATATTCTTAGAGACTAACCTAGATAAAGGAATCTTCAAAGAAGCCAATTGTCCCTGCAATTGATCTTGTGCCCCACCTTGTAAAGCGTCTTGAAAAGCGGAGAGATAATTTCTTAACTCTAGGTGATTACTTAAAAGAGTAAGCAGCTCCTTATAGGGTTGATTAATTAACTCTATAACATGAGGCAGAGTACAATATTTACCGTTTTGATAAAGTTTCAAGTACCATATTACAGCGCTAAGTAATAGAATTGGTGATTCCACAAAAAAATCTCCTTGTTTTTGTATCCAAGATCTATTCAGATTTAGCATTAAGCAACTCGCAGCTTCATAGGCATCTAAAATACTTTCTAAATGTTGTGGATGTAAAGCATTACAACGATGAGAATACCTGAGATCATCGAAATTTATCACATAAAATCCCAATTGTTTACTCTTTGGGTTTTTATATTTATTCATGGCATGATAGCTCAACTTAGTTAAGTCGTTAAACTTAAAGTCATAAATTAACATAGCATATCCTTTACCAATAAATTGCCTAATAAAACTATGTACGATTGTATAGCTCTTTCCCGATCCCGGGGTTCCTAATACTAGGGTACCACGAAAAGGGTTTAAGAGATTAATTCACCCATCTCGACACTTATTCTTACAGTAAAATTTCATCCTCAAATGCAGGGAATCTTTGGTTACAACCTTTTTTGTCTGTTGATAAAAACTCTCATTTTTGACATTAAAATAATCAAAGCTATCTTCCATAATATTAAATCTCTTTAAACCCAGCCCGCTACAGCCCATTAGAAGATATCCAATACAAGTACTTATTACAACATAGGAGCTATAGGAGCTGTTTTGAACCATAGGGATAAAGTCGCTCCAAAACACAAGTATTACAGCCACTAATAAGCCATAAAAGCCTTTTAATCTAGCATTGGAAAGCTCCAATCGAACCGGAGAAGCCCATATACTCAACACTAAAAAAAGCAAACTTAGAATCTTTAAATGATAAATACTCTGGGCTTGCAAGACCCTGGTGGTAGTTCAAAATCCAAATACAGGAGTATCTATAAAATTAGACGCCCAAAAATAGCTAACTAATAAAAGCACACTTATACTTAGAAAAAAGTACCAAATACCCTGTGGGGATGTGGTGGTTTTAAATTTATTCATGTTTATATATATCTAAATTAAACGTTTAACTTAAACCTAATCTCTAGAGCTCAATGCCATGATTTGCCTGTGATGGATTTCTCTTTGCTCTTTATCAACTTGTTGATCTAAGCCAAAAGAATTGCCTAAGGTATCCCCATTTAAACCATCCCAGCTTACTTGTAAAATACTGGCTGGATTTCTGTCATTTTGCTGCTTATAGAAATTATCAAGAAGAATCTTTTGAGGAATTTCCAAATAAGCTAAGTAATTCATTTGGTTCAATAACTTGTGAGAACTAGTCTGTAAAGATTCTATAGGCACAACAATTTTAGGCTCAAACTCTAGTACATAATTATAACTCGGGCTTTGTTTGGCTGGATACAATAAACTCATACCTAAGTCTTTTAAAACAACCCGGCAATTTGCTAGATCATCAACCTTTTGTAAATGATGCAATAAATAATCACTTAACTTGTCAATGTCTATAACTCTACGCATTGTATTATTAGTCAAACTAAACTTAGTCTGTATCTGCTCAAAGCTAAATTCAGCACTGAATAAGTCCTGATTTAATCCATTACCAACAAACTGTTTATCGCCATCTAAAGCGTAAAAAATAAAATAGTTTTGGCTTGGACTTCCCAAGGGTATATGAGTAGTAAATCCAACCCCTAAATGAGCTAATAGGTCACTATAGGTGTAGAGATCTCCATAAACAAAATTGTTATTAACGGCTTGCAATGCTTTGGATATATGCTGTTTTATATCACCAAAAGTATAGCGAATAGGACTAATACGCTTTGAAAACCCCGGCTTATTTCATCTAGGTAAGCCAAGTAAGTTAAATTCTTTACTTACCTCTTGAGCTACTTCTGTTAATTTAAAAGAATCCATGATTTGTGTCTGATTCTTATCAAAGACACTTTGGTTACATCCAATAATGTGGAAGTGAACCCTTGAAATATCAAAGTGTTTAAATACAACATAAGGCTGATGAGTATAACCTAGAGTATCCATAAATTTTTTGATTATCTCTATACTTTGCCAATCCAAAATAGCGTCCGTGGGAGAAGGACTTAGGGAGATGTGGAAGGCATTTTTTTTGTCGTTTTCACCTAGATTTAGGTAGAAATTTATTCACTGATTTGCAGTTTGCAAAGTAGTTTCTACTTGCTTTTGACCACCAAATTGATTGGTATATAAGATACTTGCTTGCGCTGCATTTTGCTTCTCGAAATGATATTTAAGTGAACTAAATATACATTGACTGTAAGAAATGTTAGTTATCATAATTAGAATCTTTAATGGGATAATGTGATTTGAAATCTTGAATTAACACCACAACCTCTTTGGATATCTTTGCCAAATCTTTGGTGTAAACTTGTAATGTTCCGAGCATTTCTGTGTTCTGTTGTATTAGCGATTCTCTTTGGACTATTAATTCAGAATAACTACTAGCAATGGAGTGAAGATCTTGATAAAAACTATTCAAACGCATGTAGAAGGCTAATTTTTCTTTTTCCTTATCTTTTACATATTCTTTTGTCTGTTGCTCCGGACTTACTTTTTTTACAGAGCTACTTATAGTAGTTCTGGGTTTACCTTGAATGGTCATCAAGACTTTCTCTTTAATAAAAGCATCGTAATTCTCATGCTTACTCTCGTTGTATAAGCGCTTAAATCTCCTGTATTGCTTCTTGCTTAAGAACATGGACAATCTCTTTTTGTTCCTTGGTTCCATCTGGGATTTTAAAGGTAATTCATAGGTTTTTGTTTTGTTTGTTTGGTCCATAATTTTAACATTGTTAATAAGTTACACATAATATATATGTTTTGGTATGGAACAAATAAAGAACAAATAATTCATTTAAACAACAGACAAACTAGGACAACCTACGCCATTATAGCGCCAAAATAAAACTTTAACATTTCAAGCTGTGCTTTTCTTTTAAAATTAGCTCCCAATAGAACTTTATCTTTAGCCATTAGCACAATAAAAAAAGCTAGCTACCAAAAAAGAGGTAGCTAGCTAAAACTATAAAAAAACAGATAGGTTTAAAATCAATGGCCTCCTAAGGCGCGATAAAGCTCCACTTGGTTAACCAAATAATCTCTTTGTAAACCTACAAAATTCAAATCCGCATCTAAGGCTAATCCTTGTGCACTAATAACCTCTAGATAAGTGGCCTTATCCATCTCGAACATAAACTTAGTATTGTTTAAAGATTCATTTAAAATATTTACTCGTTCTTGCATCAAGACAGACTTGTCTTTGACCTTTTCGATCTTTACTAGAGTATTATGCACATCGGTGAATCCGCCAATTACAGCTGCTTTAAATGCAATAGCAGCTTTTTCTCTCTCTACCTTTGCTACTTCAAAAGCAGTTCTAAGTTTCTTTTTATTGAAAATAGGTTGAAAAATTCCACCACCTATCATACCAAACAAAGATCCTGGGGTATTAAACCAAGAAGATCCTTCAATGGCATTTAATCCTCCTTGAGCAGACAACACCAAATTAGGATACATCTGTCCCTGGGCAGCACCCACTTTAGCATTTGCTCTTTTTAATTCAAACTCTGCCACTTGAATATCGGGTCTTTGACTAACAAAATCAGCCGGAACACCGCTATTAAAACTAGTTGCTAATTGCAATGTCTTTAACGAAGAGTTACGTTCTATTTTTTGAGGATAGTGATTTAACAATAAATTTAATGCACTTTCCTGCAGGGCAATCTCGGTTTGAATATCTGTTAAAACCTCTTTAGATTCTATCCACTGGGCTTGGGATTGTTGCACAGCCAAAATACTTGTATTTCCAACCTCAAATAACTTTTGAGTAACCGCATAGGTATTATATCTCAATTCAATACTAGCCTGAGCGATCTGCATTTGAGCATCTAACATCAAAAGATTGATGTATACGGTTGCAACTTGTGAAATTAGCTGGTTTTGTATAGCATTTCGCACCTCATTGGTTTGTAAATAAGTAGCTAAAGCAGCTTCTTTCTCACGGCGAATCTTTCCCCAAATATCTACTTCCCAAGCGAAATCTAAACTAGCCATAAAATCGTTGTTAGTTCTTTGTGCACCACTTAATCCAACGGCTGAATTCTTAGAAGCCTCACTTCTAGAAGCATTTACATTTAAGCCTAAATCAGGTAAGATAGCTAATCTACTTTGGTTGTATAACAATTGAGTTTGCTCGATATTTTTCACCGCAGTTAACAAATCTGGATTTTGCTCTAAAGCAAGACCAATTAACTTTTGTAACTCTGTATCATTGAAAAATTCTTGCCAAGTAACTTTGCTCAACTCATTTACCTCTGGGGAACTTTGTTGATTATCAACAAAGTTCGCAGGTAAATCTTGCTCGGGTCTTTCATAGTTCTGCCCCACTTTACAAGCGGTTAATAAACCACTGGCAACTACGATATAAATTATTTTTTTCATTTTTTTCATTTATAAATTTTCATTCCACCAACCATCTACTACTCTTGATCACTTGCTGGCTTATAACCAGAGATCTTTTCTTGTAAATATTGGAAGAAAACGTATAACACAGGAATAATAAATACACCAAAGACAACTCCAAAGATCATTCCTCCAGCTGTACCGATACTAATGGAGTGATTACCTTGTGCGGAAGATCCCACTACAGTCATCAAAGGAATTAAACCAGCCACAAAGGCAAAGGATGTCATAAGAATTGGGCGTAATCTCAGTTTTGAAGCCTCAATGGCAGATTCTACAATACTATAACCTTGGGCTCTTCGTTGTACGGCAAACTCAATAATTAAAATAGCATTCTTGGCCAAAAGACCAACAAGCATAATAAGTCCTACTTGTACATATATATTATTTGCTATTCCTACCAAACCAATAGCCACAAATACTCCCATCACCCCCACTGGAAGCGATAATAAGACGGCTAAAGGCAAGATGTAACTCTCGTATTGTGCTGCCAAAATAAAGTATACAAACAAAATAGAAAGACCAAAGATAAAGGCCATTTGTCCACCACTTTTCTTTTCTTCTTGACTTAGTCCTAACCATTCAATAGAGTATCCATCAGGTAACTTTTCCTGTGCAATTTGCTCTACTGTAGCCATGGCATCTCCGGTACTTGTACCAGGATTAATAATACCATTTACTGTAATGGAGTTAAATAAGTTATGTCTACTAATAGCCTGTGGTCCGTAGGTCTTTTCTAATTTAGCTAATGAACTAATAGGAATCATTTCTCCTGAACCAGATAATACGTATACAGAATCAAAGGAAGCTTCATCTGCTCTATAAGGAGCATCTCCTTGAACAAATACCTTAAACTGTTTTCCAAAACGGTTGAAGTCATTTACTTGTGCACTACCGTAGAATAATTGAATAGCACTCATGATATCTCTTACTTCTACCCCGTGCATTTTTGCCTTAACTGGATCCACATCAATACGGTACATTGGGAAGTCTGCTTTAAACATAGTAAAGGCTGCCTGTACCTCATCGGAAGAACTCAAATCAACGTTAAACTGATTTACTACATCTGCAAAATCAGTAATACTACCTCCTTTTCTATCTTGTACAACTAATTCTAATCCGTCGAAGTCTCCAAAACCAGGAACCGTTGGATTAGCGAACATATAGAAATCTCCTTCTTTAATTTGTGAAAGCTCCGCATTAATATTGGCAATAAGAGTATTAATCTCTACCACCTCACCTCTTTGATCCATATCTTTGAAGCTAACAAATCCCATTGCATACGCTGGAGAAGCTGCATTTCCAAGGATATTAAAACCTGAAATTGTAGTAACTGCTTTAACAGCTGGATTTTCTCTAATGATTCTATCCCCTTCTTTTAATACCTCTGTAGTTCTATCGATGGATGATCCCGGAGGTAAAGACAAGGCGAACATCGCGAATCCCTGGTCTTCATTAGGTATAAACCCTTTAGGAGTTCCATTCATCAGTAATATCATTCCCACCACAGAGGCGATAATAATACATAGACTAGTGAACTTTCTTTTAATTAAGAACTGAACCCCTTTACCATAACGGTCAGTTAATGCGGTGAAAGCCGCATTAAAAGAGCGGAAGAAACGCTTTAAAAGCCCTAGTTTTTTCTCTGGAGTTTTCTCTAAATCATTATGGTGATTCTTTAACATCAAAGCACATAAGGCTGGTGATAAAGTAAGGGCGTTTACCGCAGAAATTAAAATAGCAATGGCCAGAGTAAAGGCAAACTGCTGATAGAATACCCCAACAGGTCCTGTCATAAAACCAACGGGTAAGAACACGGCTGACATTACCAAGGAAATCGATATAATAGCCCCGGTGATTTCTCCCATGGCCTTATTTGTTGCTTGTGGGGCATCTAAGCCTTCGTGTTCCATGGTACTATGCACGGCCTCGACCACAACAATGGCATCATCGACCACAATTCCAATGGCCAGTACCAAAGCAAACAAGGTTAACATATTAATAGAGAAACCAATCAAATCTAAGAAGAAGAAGGTTCCAATTAGGGATACCGGTACTGCTATGGCTGGAATCAAAGTAGATCTAAAGTCTTGCAGGAACACATATACTATAATAAACACTAAGATAAAGGCCTCTAATAAAGTATAAACAACTTGATTAATTGACTCATCTAATTGGGTTTTATTAGCAAAGGTCACATTGTAACGCAAACCAACAGGTAAATCAGGTGTTAGTTCTTCTAATACTTGATATACCTCAGTTTGAATGGCATTAGCATTAGATCCATTAGTTTGGAACACGGCCATAGTAACGGCTTGTTTTCCATTAATTCTATTATCTTCATCATAGGACACAGAACCGAATTCAATTCTGGCTACATCTTTTAAATAAAGTACATTTCCAGCTTTATCGGCTTGCACAACAATTTGCTCAAACTGCTCTGGAGTGTTGTATTTCCCTGAATAAGTTAAGGTATACTGCACACTTCCACCAGCATTTTGTCCAAGGTTACCTGCGGCAACCTCCATACTTTGATTTTGAATTGCTGCTTGAATATCGGAAGGAGTTAAACCTCTACTAGCCAATTTATGTGGGTCTAGCCACACACGCATAGCATAATCTTTCTCTCCGAAAATTTGAACGTTCCCAACTCCTTTAATACGCTTTAAGGCACGAACTAAATTAATACGGGCATAGTTCTGTACGAAGGTCTCATCATATAGGGTCTCATCATCAGAGATAAGGTCAACTACCATGATCATACCACGTTGCTCTTTTTGGGTAATTACCCCAGCTTGAATTACCTCTTCAGGTAAAATCCCCTGTACTTGAGCAACTCTGTTTTGTACGTTTACCGATGCTTGATCGGGATCGGTACCCAATTCAAAGAATACCGTAATCATGGCCGTACCATCGTTACTTGCGGTAGATTCAATGTGGGTCATGTTTTCCACCCCATTTACTACCTCTTCAATAGGAGTAACAACTGCTTTTAATACAGTCTCGGCGTTACCCCCTGGATAAGAAGCCTGAATAACCACACTTGGAGGTGCAATGTCTGGGAACTGTGCCATAGGTAGTTGGGTTAATCCAACTAATCCCAAAATCACAAGAATGACAGATATTACCGTGGCTAATACAGGTCTATGTATAATCTTTTTTAACATTTCAACTGTTTTATTATTTTAAACTATCTGTTCTACCAAAAGTATACTACTACTTTTGTGTAGTTCGATTATCTATTTACTTTACTTAATTAAGACTCTAAAGGGGTTACCGGCATTTGATCTTTTAATTTATCTGCTCCAGTAACAACCAAGGTTTCTCCTGGTTCTACTCCACTTTCAATAAAATAGGTATGTAAGTTTTTTCCAGTAATTTTAAGCTGTCTTTGTTCTACTGTATTATCTGGAGTTAATACAAAGGCAAATATCTTATCTTGTAAATCCACCGTTGCAGCAATAGGAATTTGAGTTATATCCTTTTGTACACTTACTAGCTCAACTGTACCAGTTCCTCCATTACGAAGTAATCTATTTGGATTATCAAATACAGCTCTGACACTAATAGCGTTGGTTTGTTTGTTAAACTCACCGTTAATTACATCTACTTTACCTTTAATTGGGTAAGTATCTCCGTTGCTAAGTACTAAATCCACAGGCATGGTTAAAATGTTATCTGCACCTTGATTTTCTTTAACTAAATCCAGGTAGTTACTTTCCGATAAAGAGAAATAGGCATAGATCTGATTAATATCCGACAAAGTAGTTAATGGTTCCATATCGCTAGGCGACACTAAGCTTCCAACTCTTTGGGTAATTAGTCCCAAAAATCCATCCACTGGAGCTGTAATAGAACAATAGCTCAAATTTAACTCTGCATCAGCTAAAGCAGCCTTAGCTTGTAAAACACCAGCTTGAGCGGTTTGAAAATCTGCTTGAGCAGTTTGAAGTTGTATTGGAGAAACAAAAGAATTTTCTAATAAAGAAGCTACTTTATCTTGCTCTAATTGAGCATTTAGCAAAATAGATTCTGCTGCTTTTAAAGCTGCCTTAGCATTATTTACTTTAATTAGATAAGGCTGGTTGTCAATGCGCATAATCACTTGACCTTTCTTCACGTAACTTCCCTCTTCTATATCAATGCTACTAACATATCCTGAAACCTTAGGCATAATCTGCACATTTACCTTTCCACTTAAAGAGGCAGTATAGGTGTTTACGATATTTGCGTCTTGTTTCTCTATCTTGGCTACCTTAACTTCTAAAGCTGGACCTTGTTGCATTGCTGATTGTTCATTATTGTCATTACAACTCACAAGTAAAACTGAACTTGTCAAGAACCCTGCTAAAAATAAAAATCTAGTTGTTCTAAAAATTTTCTTCATTATTTTCTGTTTTTTACAAGAACAAAAATGTAATAAAAAAAGACAAAAAAAATCTTTATCTAATCCAAGCGGAAAAATAAGCCACTGAAGTGTAAAATATCCTTACCGTATATATTTGATGGAAGTTCCAGGCTGTGAAAAAATCAAGAAGACTACTTAATTATTGGCAATAAAAAAACCTTTGACTTATCTAACCAAAGGCCTTGTGCTGTTATAGTTTTTACAATTAAAAGATTAATATAAACTACTAAAAGATTGCATTTAGGAATTTATCCAGTTCTTGAACAAAGGAGCCTTTTCTCTAGAAACTATAACCTCTCTAGTGGGGTCGTTTGCCAAAATAAGCTTTAGTTTTGCATTGAAGTGATTTTGAATACTTGCCAGAGAATCAATGTGTATGATATGCTGTCTGTTGGCACGAAAGAAAAACCTAGGATCTAATTCTTCTTCTAATTCTTCCATTGTCTGTGAAACAATAAAACTATCTCCTTTATAATTAACAATATGGGTGATCTTCTGTTCGGAATAAACATAGCTAATATCATCGACTTTTATGGTAATAAAACCATCCTTGTAAGGCAATAAAAAACGTGAGCGGTAAACTGGCTCCTTACTAGAGAGATGGGTTAAAATATCTTTAATTGGATCCGAGACACTAGCTTTACCTTGTAAAATTTCTAACTTCTTTAAAGAACTTTGCAAATCTTGTGAGCGCACAGGTTTCATAATATAATCTATGCTGTTTACTTTAAAAGCTTTCAAAGCATATTCATCATATGAAGTAGTAAAAATTACCGGACAAAGAACATCGACTTGTTGAAAAATTTCAAAACACAGCCCGTCCTCTAATCGAATATCCATAAATATCACCTGTGGCATTGGATTATCTTTGAGCCAACTCACTGTACTATCAATACTCTCTAAAACTTGTAACACAACAATGCTAGGGTCCAATTCGGTTAATAAACGCACAAGCATATTTGCATTTCTTTGTTCATCCTCTACAATTAACACATTCATAAATACTCTACTCTATAGTTGTTTTTTTATTTGTTATATTCATTTCTAATAAGGGTAGCCACACTTCAAAATATTGCTCATTACTGTGAATTTTCACCCTAGAATCGCTTAATAATTTATAGCGATCGATAATATTTCTTAGACCTACTTTTGAAGATGGTAATATAGCTCCAAGGGGGCGAATATTATTTCGCACCACCACTGTTTTATCTTCAATAAATATCTGTATTACTAAAGGCAGTTCTTTAGAGGCTTTATTGTGTTTTACAGCGTTTTCAACTAAAAGCTGTAAGGCAATAGGTGCTATATAAAAATTTTGAGCCACATCTAAAGGTACCTTTACTTCAAGAATTACCTTATAGCCCATTCTTTCTTGAATCAGGTAAAAATAAGACTCCAGAAAATTTAACTCTTCCTCTAATGAAACTACATTTTTACGCACATTGGAAAGCATATATCTATAGACTAAGGCTAAGTGCTCTAAAAATTTAGCTGCAAGACTTTGATCTTCAATAACCAGTTCTGAGAGAGTCGAAAAATTATTAAACAAAAAATGTGGATCTAACTGCATCTTTAAACTCTCTAATTCGGCTTGAGAGGCAATTCTTTCTAATTTTTCTGTTCTAAGGCGCAGTTCTGCAGCATCCATCATCGAGGTACGCCAATTTGAAATTAAAAAGTATCCTGTATGTACAGTCGAAATAAAGATTCCGGTATTAATACTGATAATTAAACTCTGCCATATATCTATTTTTAAATCCAAAGGAATACCTTCCCCATGCTGTATTGGACTAATTATTATAAAAAATAGATGCAGAACAAAATATACAATAAAAATAAATACAATTAAGGACAAGACTTGAATAACTACTCTTAATCCAGGCCTGTGATCCCATGGAATACACTTATTTAAAACCGTACTGAGCCATAAACTAATCTCTGTAATTACTGTACAGTAAACCAAAAGCATAACTACAGTCTGAATGAGTTCCAACTCACTTATTTCAGCATACCAATGGGCATCGTAGGGATTCAATAAAAAATGCGAGAACAAATACAATAGAATCACAATAGGGATTACAATAAGCCTATAGTGTTTCATAAATAAAGATTCCTCTTTGGGGTTATTTGTCATTTTAATAAATTAGCATCTCATTTTTCAAAAATACAAGTTTTGCCATTGGTAGAATATAAAAGAATAACCCAAATGGCATTAATGCAGCTTGAAACGTATTTTACGATTACCTGAAAAAATGCAACACATCTAATATCAATAAAATGGGGTTATCGTATAATTTATCGATAGCATAGTTATTTATGAAAACTTAAAAAGAATTGTACGCAATATAAGCAATTTACCAAAATAAACGAATTTTTATAAATTACCAGCTTAGTTAAAATCGCCAAATATTTTTATCTCAAGGTCAAAAAAAGGCCTAGATCAGTTACTAATCTAGGCCTTTTACAAATTTTTGAAAAAGTTAATTT
>CANROJ010000018.1 GCA_947632215.1 uncultured Flavobacterium sp.
CTTTGGTATGATTGTTAGAAACGGATACTAAATAATCCTTCTTCTTTATTTTCGATGTTTTCGAAACGCTCAGTACACTCTTTGATAACTTTTAAAGCAGCAGCTTTATCACCAAATCCATTAGTTGTAACTTCTTTTTTTTCTAAGTCTTTGTAAACTTTAAAGAAGTGCTCAATTTCTTCTTTTAAGTGTTCATTTACATCAGAAATATCGTTTAATTTATTCATAATTGGATCAGAAACAGGAACGCAAAGAATTTTTTCATCTTGTCCTTTATCATCTGACATGTAGAAAATACCTACTGGTTTTACCTCTACAACTAATCCTGGAAGGGATGGTTCAGTAAATAAAACTAATACATCTAAAGGATCTCCATCTAATGCTAAAGTTTCTGGGATAAACCCATAATCTGCAGGATATCTCATGTTAGAGTATAGCATTCTGTCAAATCTTAATCTTTTTAAATCAAAATCATATTCATACTTGTTTCTGCTTCCTGCTGGGATTTCAACAAAAGCGTCGAAAGTTTCAAATTTACTCATATTCTTATTTTTTAATCTCTTTTCAAAATTGGTTGCAAAAATACTCTAAATAGTGATTTAGAACAAGTTTTACAGATAATTTTAAAAATAAAGTGCTAGAGAAGCCTTAACTGCAAAATTCCTAGAGTTAGGCATATCTCTATAATTACCCTTCCATGAAAGGTCAATCCTTATGATTTTAAAGATATTTCCTACCCCTACGTAATATTCGTAATAGATATCATTGGGTGCCTTGTAAGTAATATTAGACGCGTTTAGGTTAATATTATCTTGACTTATTTTACCATGAATTGCTCTAACTCCTATAATTTCTCGCATATTGAGGTCTCTAATTAGAGGTATTCTTGAAAAAAGCCTTCCTCCGAAATTGTGTTCCATGTGTAAGGCGGTATATTGGTCTGTTACAAAGTCATAGTAATCTAAATTTGAAAATGTATTTTCAATTAGAAACCAAGATTGATTCCCTGGTACAACATTAAGGAGCCCTAAAGGCACAGTTCCAAAGGTTTTTCCTGCTTCAAAAGTTGTAGTTAATGTACCGAATCCGCCCACTATAATAGGTTTTCTTGCGTAAAACTGTAGTTTTTCATAGGTGAAATCACTATTAAATACACCTTTTAGCCCTTGGCTGTATTTCAAAAATAAACGCAAGTATCGCTTATCAATCTCCGTTCTATCCACACCATAACCTACTACTTTTCTACCCGGAGTGTAGTCTATTTCTAGACTAGCTTCGGATTGCCTAGTTTCATTGGATATTAGGTTGCTTGCCTTATCTACATAGTAGTCTAAATTAAAATCTGGACCTGCCGGCTTTAGTGTTCGATAACTAAATAAAGTTTGGAACTTTAAGTTTTTCCATGGTTCAATCTCAAGTCCTACCGTGGTTAGATTGATAGAGGTTAATTTGGTATTATCTCCACTGCTAAATATGGAGTTCGAAGCAAAACTTCTACCTAATACGTCAGAAGTTTCCGTTAAGCTAACCCCAATTTGTTCTATGTCTCTTCGATTTCCTGCATGGAGTATTAAGCGGTTATTTTTATTTAAAAGAAAACGACCATTAATTCCATATTTGAACTGGTGGTCTTTAAAACCGTAGGCGGTGTATCCTTCTAATCTCCAAGGGTCGTTTTGGCCAAAATAAGTTCTGGCTCCTGCTCTTAATCTAAAACCTTCTATATCGTTATAACCTATTGTAGAGAAAATTGGACCGTAGGATATTTTGCCATGGTTGTAATAGTTTCCTAAAATAGTTTCTGTAATATTAAATAAAAGGTTGAATTTTGGAACTGTCTTAAGAGTATCTAACATCTTATAAATTCCAACTTCATCTTTACTTAAAGGTTCAAAACGATATGTGTTCCAGAACTCATCATCCCTTTGGTAGAGTGAAGGGTCGTAATGATTTACCTTTTGTGTATAGAAATCACTAGGATGAGGTATGTTAAAGCGATGGTTTTGGTAAAGTGTAGTTCGCTTGCCATAGATTCCTTTTGAGCTTTCTTTTTTAGATAAGGCGAAATCACTCATAAAGTGATCTCTAGTTAAAAGGAAGACAGAATCATTTACAACTTCAAATTCTTGTTCTATATAGATTTCTTTGATCCAGTTTATATTGGCATCTTTACTAGCTTCCATGGCGATCTTTTTTACAGCGAAAGTAGTATCGTTGACCCAGAAATCTCCTTTGAAAGTTAGTTCTCCTTTTCTACGTGGGTAATATATAATGTTGTAACACCATTTGTCGTCAATGTAAGTACTATCGGCAAGAACATAATTATATACGTTGATTCCAGTACGAGACAATGGACTTACAAAGTCTTTGTCGAAGATTTTAATATAGTTATCATAGATATCGTATTGCGCATATAGGTCTTTAACAAATGCAATGATACCTTGATTGTTTTCAAATCCTGAGTTTTTATTCCCTAGAGACTTTTCTATTTTTCTACCATTAGCATTATCGCCATAGACAAAAGCGATATTCTCGTTTATAAATATTGGTAAGTAGGTTTTTCCTGTTACTTTGGAGGTATCCATTTGCTCAAAGATAAACTCCATGCCTTTGAATATCTTTCTATTTTGATAAGCACTATCGATAGAGTTTAGATCAAATTCTACTTTTTCATATTTATCTAACTCATATTGGTCGAATAGATGAAGTCCGTTTTTGCGTTTTCTTTCCCAAATTTTGCGAAGTATATCTAGAGCTGGATTATCTTTTTTTGATGTTTTACCGGAAAATATTTTAATTTCTTCTAAAAAATTGTCTGTCTCTAATTCTATGTGTAAATCTAAATTTACTCTTTTTTCTAATGGTATTTCTAATGTTTTATATCCTAAGAATCCCACTACTAATACTTCGTGGTTTTTGTCGGATTCTAAATAAAATTTACCATTCTCATTGGCGATAACTCCCTGGGTAGAATTTTTAAAATATACAGAAGCATATGGTACTATTTCATTTTGATCATCGATGATTTTACCACTTACCTTAGTTTGTGAAAATAAGATAGTAGGGCAGAATATAAATATAAATAAAAACAGATATGTGCTTCTCATAGGTAAAGTGTTGTACATAAAAAAACTCCATCTTAATATATATTAAGGTGGAGTTATCAAATGTAGTTTATTTTTTACTGATAAAGAACTTTATTTATGATTTATAAAGAACTTTTTTAACTGCTTTTATTACATCGTTTGCATTAGGTAACCACTCTTGTAAAAGTAGTGGAGAATACGGCGCAGGTGTGTCTGCAGTTGTAATTCTTTGAATAGGAGCATCTAAGTGATCAAAAGCTCTTTCTTGAACTTGGTAAGAAATTTCAGAAGAAATACTAGCAAAAGGCCAAGCTTCTTCTAAAATAACTAATCGATTTGTTTTCTGTACTGATTTAATAACTGTATCAAAATCTAGTGGTCTAACTGTACGAAGGTCAATAACCTCACATGAGATACCATCTTTAGCCAGTTCATCAGCTGCTTTATATGCTTCTTTTATGATTTTACCAAAAGAAACAATTGTAACATCAGTTCCCTCTCTTTTAATATCTGCTACTCCAATTGGAATGATGTAGTCTTCTTCTGGCACTTCTCCTTTGTCTCCGTACATTTGTTCAGATTCCATGAAAATTACCGGGTCATTATCACGAATGGCTGCTTTTAGTAAACCTTTAGCGTCGTATACGTTTGATGGTACAATAACTTTAAGACCAGGTACATTTGCATACCAGTTTTCAAAAGCTTGTGAATGTGTTGCTCCTAATTGTCCTGCAGAAGCTGTAGGTCCACGGAATACGATAGGAATATTGAATTGTCCTCCTGACATTTGACGCATTTTAGCTGCGTTATTTATAATTTGATCAATCCCTACTAAAGCGAAGTTGAAAGTCATAAATTCAACAATAGGACGGTTACCATTCATAGCAGAACCAACACCGATACCTGCAAAACCAAGTTCTGCAATAGGAGCGTCAATCACACGTTTAGGACCGAATTCGTCCAACATACCTTTAGAGGCTTTGTAAGCACCATTGTACTCAGCTACTTCTTCACCTATTAAATATATTGATTCGTCGCGACGCATCTCTTCGCTCATGGCTTCACATATGGCCTCTCTAAATTGAATCGTTCTCATAATGTTATCTATTAGTCGTAATTAATTTACTCGAAAGCAAAAATATAAAAAATAATTATATAACCCTTATTTACTTGTGGCTTTTGTGTTTTTTAGGGTTTATACAGAATTTAGTAGATAAAAGCTATATTTTACCCGTAGGATTGTATAGTAAGAGTAAGGATGTGATGTGTTTTTGTAGGTTTGTGTTTTTTTTTTAACACATGCTGTGTTCTAGAGGTGTTTTTGCTTAAAGACTGTTTAAATATTTGGCTTACTCTATCAAATTTGCAAATAGTTAGCAAATCTTTAATCTATAATTTTATGGCAGTAAAATCATGTGAAGGCCTGTATTTTATGTTTTGTTATACCAAGTGAGTCGTTTTTGAGAGCTTTTTTTTGATTATAGTGGTATTTTATATGTATGCATAGTAAAAAATCGGAAAATATTCTTATTTTCGTCCTTATTAGAAGAACAAAAATCAAAAAAACTACATAAAATGAAAATACTAGTTTGCATCAGCCATGTGCCTGATACTACGTCAAAAATTAACTTTGTTAATGGCGATACAGAATTTGATACAACTGGGGTACAGTTTGTAATTAATCCAAATGACGAATATGCCTTAACACGCGCTATTAAATTAAAAGAGTCTCTTGGTGCTAGTGTTACCGTGCTTAACGTTGGAGATTCTTCAAGCGAGCCTACTATTCGTAAAGCTTTAGCTATTGGTGCTGATCAAGGAGTGCGCATCAATGCAAAGCCTACAGATAGTTTTACAGTAGCTCAGCAAATTTCTGAGGTTGCAAAACAAGAAAAATATGACTTAATTATTTGTGGTAAAGAATCTTTAGATTACAATGGAGCAATGGTACCGGGAATGGTTGCTGCTTTATTAGACTATGAGTTTATTAACTCTTGTGAGGGATTAGATATAGAAGGAGAAAATGTTACTGCTGTGCGTCAAATAGATGGTGGGACTGAGACAATTTCTTGTAAGTTACCTTTAGTTATAGGTGGGCAAAAAGGTTTAGTGGATGAAAAAGATTTAATCATCCCTAATATGCGTGGTATTATGACGGCGCGTTCTAAGGCTCTAAATGTAGTTGAACCAGGTTCAGCAGAACCTCAAACACAAACAGTAAAGTTTGACAAGCCTGCAGCAAAAGGAGCATGTAAAATGATCTCTGCTGACAATGTTCAGGAACTTATCGATTTGCTTCATAATGAAGCTAAAGTAATCTAATTCAAAATATAATTTTAAAACTACAGTTATGTCTATTTTAATATATGCTGAATCAGCAGAAGGAAAATTTAAAAAAGTAGCATTAGAGTTAGCCTCTTATGCAAAAAAAGTTGCAGAATCTCTTTCTACAACTGTTACAGCCGTTACTTTTAATACTACACAGGTTGGTGAGTTAGCAAAATACGGAGTAGATAACGTTATTAATATTAATGCTGAAGCTCTACAGAGCTTTAATGCAAAAGCTTATGCACAGGCTATTGAAAAAGTTGCTCAAGAGCAAAATAGTTCGTTAGTTGTTTTATCAAGTACTACAGATAGTTTGTATTTAGCACCACTTTTAGCTGTTGGTCTTAAGGCAGGTTTAGCTACCAATGTTGTGGCGTTACCAGTAAGCACAAGTCCATTTGTTGTTAGAAGAAACGCTTTTTCTAATAAAGCATTTAATGAGACTCAAATCAATACACAGGTAAAAGTTATTTGTCTTGCCAAGAACTCATTTGGTTTAGTGGAATCTGCCTCTGAACCAACAATTCAGCAAGTAGATTTAAATATAGATGCTTCAAGTGTTGGGTTGAAAGTTGAAAAAACTGAAAAAGTTTCTGGGGTTGTTACTATTGCTGATGCAGATATTGTTGTATCTGGAGGTAGAGGTTTAAAAGGACCTGAGAACTGGAAAATGATTGAAGATTTAGCCGATGTTTTAGGTGCAGCTTTGGCTTGTTCAAAACCAGTATCTGATTTAGGATGGAGAGACCATGAAGAGCACGTTGGTCAAACTGGGAAACCGGTATCTTCTAATCTTTATATTGCTGTGGGTATCTCTGGGGCTATTCAACATATCGCAGGGGTTAACTCTTCGAAGGTAAAAGTGGCAATCAATACAGATCCAGAAGCTCCTTTCTTTAAAGTTGCTGATTATGGAATTGTAGGAGATGCATTTAAAGTAGTGCCTGAATTAGTTGAGAAACTAAAAGTATTTAAAGCAAATAATCAATAAGATAGAATCTTTTATGTCACTTTAAAGTTACTTTAGCTTTAAAGTGAAATTAAAAATAGTGGGCAAGTAAAGCGAAGTTTTTTTTATACCTTTGTTTTACTTGCCTTTTTTTATATTGACAATACACAAAGATATGAGTTTAATAAAATTATTGGTCAAAGGAATCTCTTATAGCCATACTCAAAATGGAGCATACGCCCTAATTTTAGATGAGGTACAGGGTAAGAGAAAACTTCCCATTGTTATTGGTGCTTTTGAAGCCCAGAGTATTGCTATTGCTATTGATCAGGAAATGGAAACCCCAAGACCCTTAACCCATGATCTATTTAAAACATTTGCAGATAGTTTCTCTATAGTAGTAAAACAAGTAATTATTCATAAATTAGTAGATGGAGTATTTTTCTCTAGTTTAATATGTGAACGAGATGCACAAGAACATATTTTAGATGCACGCACCTCGGATGCCATTGCCTTAGCGGTCCGCTTTAATGCACCGGTTTTTACTTATAAGGATATTATGGATACAGCTGGAATTGTTTTAGACGTGGAAGATTTACAGCAACAGGAGCTAGAAGAACTTGAACAAGAGCAAGATAATGATGATATTGTAGCTCAATTAGAACAAATTCTTGATAATGCCAATCAAGAACAGAGCTTTGCTTCCTTTACTTTGGAGCAAATACAAACCTTATTAGAGCAAGCCATTGCTGAGGAAGATTATGAGAAAGCTGCTAAACTTCGAGATGCGATAAGTAAAAGAATATAACACTACAATACTATACTATGAAACAATATATAGACTTATTACAACAGATACTAGACCAAGGTGATGGTAAAGAGGATCGAACTGGGACAGGTACTATTAGTATGTTTGGACATCAAATGCGTTTCGATTTATCTAAAGGTTTCCCTTTAGTGACCACTAAGAAAGTTCACTTAAAGTCTATTATTTATGAGCTTTTATGGTTTTTGAAAGGAGATACTAATATTGCATATTTAAAAGACAATAACGTTAAAATATGGGATGAGTGGGCAGATGCTAATGGAGATTTAGGGCCTGTTTATGGATTTCAATGGCGCAACTGGGATGGTAAGGGCATTGACCAAATAAAGCAAGCCATACACACATTGAAAACTAATCCTTCGAGTCGAAGAATTCTAGTTACAGCTTGGAATCCTAGTGTTATGCCAGATACATCAGTATCTTTTGCTCAGAACGTAGCCAATGGCAAAGCTGCATTACCTCCATGCCATTCATTTTTCCAGTTTTATGTCAATAAAGGAAAATTATCTTGTCAACTTTATCAAAGAAGTGCCGATGTGTTTTTAGGTGTTCCTTTTAATATTGCTTCTTATGCATTGTTAACAATGATGGTTGCTCAGGTATGTGATTTAGAGCTAGGAGATTTTGTACATACCTTTGGAGATGTACACATATATAATAATCATATCGAGCAAGTAGAGTTGCAGCTAAGCAGAGAGCTCAGAGAGTTACCTAAGATGATATTAAATCCTTTAGTTAAGGATATCTTCGATTTTACCTACGAAGATTTCACTCTAGTAGGATATGATCCGCATCCAGGTATTAAAGCAGCAGTAGCAATATAATATTTAGTAATATGAAAAAAAACAATGTTATCCCTGATAATCAAGAATACAGAATGTATGATTATGCTAAGTCCAGAGTAAAGCAGAAAAGACTTCTTTTATTTCATTTCATTTTATTTATTATTGGAAGTATTTTAATGTTTTGTATTAATAACTTCGTCCAAGACCCTGTTGTAGTAGGTCATTGGTGGATGTGGGCCGTTAGTGTATGGGCTGTTTTATTATTGATACATGTTGTCAATGTTGTATTTGTGGAACGCTTTATGAATAGAGCTTGGCAAGATAGAGAGATAAAGCGTTTAATTGATTTACAGCGTAGAAAAATTGATGAATTGAGAAAAACGGTAGAGAAAGATTTTCCTCTAGTAAACGTACAGCGTGACTTAGCACAAGGATCACTATTGAGTGATAAAAACCAAGGCGCCACTAGCAGTGATCAAGAACCGGGTAATAAAGAGGATATCATTCTTTAAATAAGTAGTCAATGATAATATTAATAGCAGCTGTTGGAAAAAATGGGGCCTTGGGTAAAGACAATGAGCTCTTATGGCATTTACCAGATGACTTTAAGCGTTTCAAAGCTTTAACTACAGGGCATCCAATTATAATGGGAAGGAAGACTTTTGAATCTTTGCCAGGTGTCTTACCAGGTAGGAAGCATATAATATTGACTAGGCAAAAAGATTTTGTTGCTCCGCAGAATTGTGTAGTTGTACATGATTTCACCCAGGCAATAAAGGCTTGTTCGCCCGACAAGGATATATATGTGATTGGTGGTGGGCAAATTTATTCTATAGCAATGCCTTATGCCCAAAGATTAGAGCTTACCGTAGTTGATCAAGATTTTCAAGCAGATACTTTCTTCCCCGTGTTTAATGATCAACAGTGGGATTTATTGAGTAATACCTTTCATGAAAAGGATAGTAAACACAAGTACGATTTTAGCTTTTTAACTTACCAAAAAAAATAGTCTATGCGATATTTGATGGGTGCTATTATGTTGTTTAGTCTTTATAGCGTTCAGGGGCAAGATACATTGAGAACAAAGTTTTTTAGTACTGAGAAACTCGGGGCAGATCAAATATTTTTAGCCAAGGACCCTTATGATAATACTTTTGTAAGACAGGATAATACTCTTTTGAAATTAAGCAGGTATAATACAACAGAGTATACAAACCCTAGCCAAGATACCCTTAGTCAAGTAGATCTTAGTCAAGCCAACTCTGTTTTAGCTTTTTACCACCAGAGCCAGAGTCTTTTTACTTTGAGTAAGGATTTAAAATAAATCAAAGTTATTGATTTTACATTGAGATTTCCAAATATGAATGCGGTGTATATCTCAAGTGCTTCAGCAAGAAGACTTTGGATTGTTGATAATGGTCAAAAGACAAGTATTCGTCTGTATAATACAGTATCTCTAGAGCGGCATCTAGTATACACTTTACAAGGGGAGAATAGCAAAGATTATTTTTCCACGCTAAGTCATTTTTTTTGGGTAGATAAGGATAATTATCTACATGGAATTGACACTAAAGGTAATGTTGTCTTAGAGTATTTATTGCCCTCTGACTATGACCAAATGCAGATCTTAGATAATAGAAGATTAATTTATTTATATCAAAATAATCTGTATTATCTTGATATTGCTACAGATAAGGTATACCCCATTGCTTTAAAAGATAAAAGGATTTTAGGCTTCTTTTATAACACCCAAAAATTGAGTATTTTTGTCGAACAAAAGATAAACAATTACATAATAAAATTACCATAATGCATATAGCTATCGCTGGAAATATTGGAGCAGGAAAAACTACATTGACCACATTGTTGGCACAGGAATATAAATGGGAACCTCATTTTGAAGATGTAGTGGATAATCCATACTTAGATGATTTTTACCATCAGATGGACCGTTGGTCTTTCAATCTTCAGGTTTATTTTTTAAATAGTCGTTTTCGACAAGTATTGCAGATTAGACAAAGCGGTAAACAAATAATACAGGATCGTACTATTTATGAGGATGCACATATATTTGCACCAAATTTGCATGCTATGGGACTAATGAGTCAAAGAGATTATGAGAATTACTCCTCTTTGTTTGAACTTATGCAAGGATTAGTTGGTGCGCCAGATCTTCTAATTTACTTAAGAAGTTCTGTTCCTAACTTGGTAAATCAGATTCGTCAAAGAGGTAGGGATTATGAAAACTCTATATCGGAGGACTACTTGTCTAATTTAAATAAGAGATATGAGGATTGGATTAAGGGATACGATAAAGGTAAATTACTTATTATAGATGTAGATGATCTTGACTTTGTTGGCAATCAAGGAGATTTTGAAAATGTCAAAAATAAGATAGACCAACTATTAAAAGATATAAGATAGATAAACTAATCTTAAACTAAAAAGGAGCTAATTCATGGAGTTAGCTCCTTTTTAGTTTGAATATATAGTTCAATTATAGATTTTGGGGATAAATATTCTCTTATGGTATGTGTTTAATTTTTAATTTAGCAAAAACATCTTAATTTTTCTTATTTTAAAGATAAATAATCTATAGTTTGCTATATTGTGTAGATTTCTTTTTGGAATTAGTATATTTGATTTAAGAAAGTTATATAAATCAATGTACTGTATAGTTAGTAGATGACTATAGCTCCTTTGTTAGATAAAGAAATAATAGTGGATTAGCATTGGAATTCATTTTTTGTTTAAAAAGAGGTTATTATATCAAAGAAATGGTCGGGATCAATTCCCGACCATTATCTTTAATAGAGCTTTAATAGCCAAGTAAAAAATGTTCTTTTTTATATAAATTCTTTATTTAGTAATTTCGTGAAATAAGTGTTCAAGGTTCTGATTTTTCACTCCCATGGACAAGGTTTTTAAACCTTGCTCTTGTGCAAAATCATATACCATTGGTCGATAATCTTTGTCTATTGGAAATACAAGCTCCCATTTATTATCAAAAATATGAATGGCTTTTTGCAAACCAATAATACGTTCTATAAATTGGATTTCAATCTTATAATCAAATTCTACTGCAATGATTTGCTTGTCTTTTTGGCCAAGCATATCCCTTAGGGATTGGTCAGCTATTATTTTTCCTTTGTTGATAATAATAACTCGCTCACACATTGCTTCTACTTCTTGCATGATATGAGTAGAGAGTAGTACAGTTTTATTTTTGCCAATCTCTTTAATAAGTTGTCTAATTTCAACGAGTTGATTGGGGTCTAATCCCGTTGTTGGTTCATCTAAAATAAGTACTGCAGGGTCGTGTAGTAATGCAGTAGCTATTCCTAAGCGTTGACGGTATCCTTTGGAGAGCTGATTGATTTTTTTATCTATTACTTCTTGCAGAGATGTTTGATTGATAACCGTTGTGATACGATTTTTATCTACTTTGTAGATTTGAGCGTTAAATTGTAGATATTCCCAAACATACATCTCTAAATATAAAGGATTGTGTTCGGGCAAATAGCCAATGGATTGTTGTACTTTTTTAGGTTCTTGTTCAAGGTCAAAATCATTTACAAAAGCCTTACCGCTTTGCATGGTGCAATAGGTGGTTAAGATTTTCATTAGCGTTGATTTACCAGCGCCGTTAGGGCCTAAAAATCCTACGATTTGCCCAGTAGCAATAGAAAAGCTTACCTTGTCAAGTGCTTGTAGGTTGCCATATGATTTACTTAAGTTTTGAACCGAAATTGACATAAGAAGTATTATTTATAAAAACAAAAGTAAGGTTTTAAAATATATAATGAAAGAGCTCTTCTTCTAGGGTGTCTTTCTTTTTAAGTCTATAAAGAGACTTTAGAAGAAGTCTTTGAGATACTAGCTTTAGAGTAATTCTAAGTTAATAACCTTGAATTAGTAATGCAATAGAGTAGTAAATAGAATTTTATTGTAATAAAAAAAACAAATAAAAAATACGCTAATCCTATATTAGTGCATGATATTAGTGGTAAATTGTGCTTTACCAAGTATAAGAGCTAGCAAACTGTATAAATAAAAAAATAATTAATTACATTACCATGGAGAAAATGAATGTTAACACACAATGGTTAAGTATCTTTGCAGGACAAAATCCTGCAATAATTGCAGGACCTTGTAGTGCTGAGACGCCAGAACAAGTTTTAAGTATTGCAAAATCTTTACCAAAAGAGGTAAAAGTCTTTCGCGCGGGGATTTGGAAGCCAAGAACTAGGCCTGGGGGGTTTGAAGGAGTTGGAGCTATAGGATTAAAATGGTTGCAAGAAGTAAAAAGACAAACCGGTATGTTACTTGCTACCGAAGTAGCTACAGCTGAGCACGTACATTTGTGTTTAGAACACGATATTGATATTCTCTGGATTGGTGCTCGTACGGCTGTGAATCCTTTTGCAGTACAGGAAATTGCTGATGCATTAAAAGGAACAGATAAAATTGTACTTTTAAAAAATCCAATTAATCCTGATTTAGCTTTATGGATGGGAGGACTAGAGAGATTCTATGCTGCTGGTATAACTAAATTAGGTGTAATTCATCGTGGATTTAGTACTTATGAAAAAACTAAGTATAGAAATAATCCAGAATGGCAAATACCAATTGATTTAAAGTTACATTTGCCTAATATTCCTGTGTTTTGTGATCCATCTCATATTACAGGGAAAAGAGCCGAGGTATTTAAAGTATCTCAACAGGCTTTGGATTTGAATTTTGAAGGTTTAATGATTGAAACACATTGCGATCCTGATAATGCATGGAGTGATGCTGCTCAGCAAGTAACACCTAAGGAATTAGATCAGATTATAAACGATTTAACTGTTAGAAATATTACTGATTCTACGGAAGAGTTTTTACAAAAGATTCAATCCTACCGTATCCAAATTGATGATATGGATAGTAAGTTGTTGGATTTGTTAAGAAAACGTATGGCTATTTCTGATGAAATAGGAAGTCTTAAAAGAGACAAAAATGTTGCTGTATTTCAACAAAGTAGATGGTCAGATATGCTTGAGAAATTACAAAAAGAAGGTCAGCATATTGGCTTTACTAAAGAGTTTGTCACGGATATCTATACAGCAATCCACCAAGAAAGCATCCTGAGACAGGATCAAATTATAAACAAGAAATAAGTTAAGATAAAGGCATTATATGAAAGGAGTAGTTTACAAATCAACAGGAAGTTGGTACATTGTTAAATCACAAGATGGTGTTTTCTATGATTGTAGAATCAAAGGGAAGTTCCGTTTAAAAGGTATTAAAAGTACTAATCCAATTGCTGTGGGTGATCATGTTGAATTTGAACTCGAACAAAATAATGATGTAACTACAGGGGTAATCAATAAAATTGAGCCACGTATGAATTACATTGTTCGCAAGAGTGTTAACTTATCCAAACAAGTTCATATTATTGCCTCCAATATTGATACGGTTTTTTTAGTGGTAACTATAAATAATCCTGTCACAACTACAAGTTTTATTGACAGGTTTTTAGTCACCACTGAGGCCTATGGTATTAAAGCTGTATTAGTTTTTAATAAGATAGATACTTTTGAGGACCAAACTTTAGATGATCAGCTCTATTTGCAATACATCTATTCCTCTATTGGTTATGAGTGTGTTCGTGTTTCTGCTACCACGGGTAAAGGATTAGAACAAATTAAAGACAGAATGCTGGGCAAGGTATCCATGTTTAGTGGACATTCAGGAGTTGGCAAATCAACTTTGATTAATGCCATCGAGCCAGGATTGAACTTAAAGACATCTGTTATTTCTGAACAACATCAACAAGGTCAACATACCACTACATTTGCTGAAATGTATGATTTGAGTTTTGATGCAAGAATTATCGATACCCCAGGTATTAGAGGATTTGGAGTTGTTGATATGGAAGATACGGAAATAGGAGATTATTTTCCGGAATTCTTTGCTTTGAAAGATCAGTGTAAATTCAATAATTGTTTGCATAGACAAGAGCCTGATTGTGCAGTGAAGCAAGCTTTAGATAAAGATGAACTTTCCTGGTCTCGTTACAGAAGCTATATTCAGATATTAGATAAAGAAGAAGAGCATTATCGTACCGATGTTTATAAAGATGGGAAAAACCAAGACGAATAGTCTTGGTTTTTTTTATATTTATAAAAAGTAACTTTATCTTTAGAATCAATTTGGATATCATTTTTTAAAATCACAATTTTCTTATCCTATTAATATTGTTAGAATATGACATATAGATTATTTATAGTGGCTTGCTTATTTCTTTGTTCCCCTTGGCTTATAGCACAAAAAAGCCTTAGCCCGATAAGCTCGTTTGAATTAAGTCAAAGGCAAAGTCTTAGTTTCCCGGGAGCTTTAGCTGAAATTTTAGAGGAAAACCAACAAGTGTATTTTGCTTTTAGCAATGTTGATGGTGAATTTAAAGTAGTGGAACAAGTTAGCAGAAAAATCAAAATATATGATTCTAATGCAGCTTCGAAGGCTAGTTTTATGGTAGATTACGTTCAAAACAATTATATAAGTGAACAGGTTGAACTCTTAGAAGCTCAAGTTTATCACTTACAAGCAGGTAAGGTTTTAGAATCAGCTGTTCCCAAAGAATGGGTAATGCAACAAAATCTAGGAAATTCACATAAGCAAAAAGGAATCGACTTCTCTAAAGTTTCTAGTGGAAGTGTGATTGTTTACTCTTACATGAAGATAAGCAATTATATTGATATGTTGCCAGTGTGGCAAATTCAGTCAGATTTACCTAAACAAAAGAGTTTTTATCAAAGTATTGTGCCTAATTATTATGAGTATAATCTCATTTCTTCTGGAGATATTCAGATACAAACAACTAAAAGTACAACGGTGAGTGATTTCTCTGGATCTTCTAGATTTTTAAGAGCTACAAAGGTGCCTTCTGTCCAAATTAATATGCAGGCTGTAGATATTGCGCCTTATCTTGGTGAACCATTTAGCAATAATGAGCAAAACTATATAGCTTGGGTCAAACAAGAATTGGTTAAACTGGATTCTCCATATTTTGGAAAACAGACTATTTTGGAATCGGAAAAGGATTTTATAAATGGTTTGTATGACAATAAATATTTTTACGGACAAATTGATATAGATAGCTATTATAAGAAGAAATTAGAAAAAGAGGCTTATTTAGTTTTAGAACCTAAAGATAGAGCCCAGAAAGTATTAGAATTTGTGCAAAGTAAAGTTAAATGGGATGGTGATTATTCCATTTATGCCCAAAACGGAGTCAAAACTGCTTATAGAAAAGGCCTTGGGAACTCTGCTGATATCAATTTAATGCTTATTAGTATGTTAAGGTATGTTGATCTAGAGGCTTATCCTGTTTTGTTAAGTACCCTGAGTAATGGTATTAAAAAACAGTGGCAACATAACTATTTTAATAATGTAATTGTTGGACTTAAAATTAATCAGGATTATTTTTTCTTAGATGCTAGTTCTAATATTTCAACTTTAGGGATTTTACCAATAGAGGATTTGAATGGGGTAGGTATGCTTGTTGGAAAGAATCCTAAAGAGCAATTACATTTTAATATGATTCCTTCTTTTATGTCTTCCTCTACTTATGCTTATCAACTACAATTACAAAATGATGGAGCCCTTAAGGGAAGTATCAGAGGTAGTTTTCAAGGATATGATCAAGTTAGTACCAGTTCTTTTGTAGAAAAAGAGGGGAAATTTGGCTTTACTAATATGTTTGAGTACGTTCATAATGGATTGCGATTAAGCAATGTGAATTTTACAGACCTATACTCCAAAGACAATAGTCTAAGATTAAATGCCGATGTGTATAAGCAACATGCTTTGCTAAATTTTAATAATAAGATTTTTTTCAATGCTTTTGACTTTTTTGCCTTTAAGAATAATCCTTTCACGGCCAAGACAAGGCTAGCCGATATTTCATGGGGATACCCTAGTACTCAGAATTATCTTGTTGGAGTAAACTTACCAAAAGGGTATAAAGTAAGTAGTGTGCCCAAAGGGTTTACTATACAAGAAAAAGACCTTGGCTTATTTGCCCAGACTACAATTAGTCAGACGGATAATGGCCTTGAGGTGAAATTAGTTTTTACACGTTCTATGGCAACTATTCCAGCAAAAGACTACGCTAAAGCACAAAGGTTTTTTGCTGAATTAGAACAAAAGTTGCAAGAGTATGTTATTTTTGAAGTAAGTAAATAAAGAAAAATAAATATATAAAGTGAGGGTAGTTATACAGCGTGTTACGCAAGCTAGCGTTGAGGTAGAAGGCAAAGTAGTTGGTCAAATTAACCAAGGCTTATTAGTTTTATTAGGTATAGAGGATGCCGATGATCACAGCGATATTAATTGGTTAGCTAACAAGATAGTTAACTTGCGTATTTTTGATGATCAAGATAAGGTGATGAATAAATCCCTATTAGACAATCAGGGTGAGGTTTTGTTAGTGAGTCAATTCACTTTGCATGCAATGACTAAGAAAGGGAATCGTCCCTCTTATATTCGTGCAGCAAAGCCTGAATTTGCAAATAAACTATACCAAGAATTTGCCTCAGAATTACATAGGTTAACTAATAAAATTCCGCAAATGGGAGTTTTTGGTGCCGATATGGCCGTGAGTCTACTCAATGATGGACCAGTAACAATTATTATAGATACAAAAGATAAACAGTAATGAACTATATCGCAAAATTAGGGCTCTTTACCCTTTTATTTATTGTTTTTAATTGGTTTATATCCGATGATATGTTTTGCGCCATGGAACTAAATAGCTCATGCTTGTTTAGTTTCTTTAGTAAGTATATCCTATTTATGGGACTTATGATTATATACGATAAATGGGGTTCTAAGAAAAAGAAGATAAATAACAAAAACACAAAAATTAAGTAGATATGAATATACTCGACGCACAAAAACAAGTGGATAATTGGATTAAAGAACATGGGGTTCGTTATTTTAATGAGCTAACTAATATGGCACAGTTAACAGAGGAAGTGGGAGAAGTTGCTCGTATTATTGCACGTCGTTATGGCGAGCAAAGTGAAAAAGAAAGTGATAAGAATAAAGATTTAGGTGAAGAATTGGCCGATGTTGTTTTTGTAGTTTTATGTTTAGCCAATCAAACAGGGATAAATCTACAAGAAGCTTTTGATAAGAAATTAGATATCAAAACTAACAGAGATCATCAAAGACACCATAATAATGAGAAATTAAAATAAATACAATTATCAATAAAAACTAGTTAAGTGTGAATCTACAGTTAGAATTAAGTAGGCTAAAACCTAGTACTACTTTAAAAATATCAGGAAGTAAGTCGGAGAGTAATCGATTATTGATTCTAAGAGAATTATTTCCAAATATAGTTCTGCACAATCTATCGGACTCCGATGATTCTATAGCTATGGTAAATGCACTTGCAAGCAAAGATTCTATTATAGATATTCATCATGCTGGTACCACTATGCGTTTTTTAACAGCCTACTATTCATTGTGTACTAGTAGAAATGTGCTTTTAACCGGGAGTCAGCGTATGCAACAAAGACCTATAGGTGTTTTGGTTGATGCCCTAAGACAACTCAATGCGCAAATTACTTATACTAATCAAGAAGGTTATCCTCCATTAGCTATCCAGGGACATCTAAGTAAAGGTGGCAAGATTAGTCTTCCTGCTAATATAAGTAGTCAATACATTTCAGCTTTGTTGTTAGTAGGGACTAAGTTAGAGTTAGGAATAGAGTTAGAGCTTATAGGAGAGATTACCTCTTTGCCGTATATTGAGATGACTTTGAGTCTTTTAAGAGATTTAGGTGTTAGTTGTAGCTTTAAAGCAAACAAAATAAGAGTTGAACCCTTATTAGTTGCCCAAGAATTGAGTTTTAATGTGGAGCCTGATTGGTCTTCGGCTTCTTATTTTTATTCTATTGTTGCCTTAGGTCAAGTAGGAGATACCATGACTTTATTAAACTATAAGCAAGATAGTTTACAAGGAGATAGTAAAGTGGCTTTAATGTATCAAGAACTTGGTGTAAAAACAGATTTTGTTGACAATAAAAAGATAGTCCTAACAAAGGTAAAACAGGTAAAAGAAGGCTTTAAGGCTAATTTAGTACAAACTCCGGATTTAGCTCAGACTATTGCCGTTACATGTTTTGCATTAGGTATCTCTTGTGATTTAACAGGTTTGCATACTTTAAAAATTAAAGAGACCGATCGCTTAGTAGCTTTGCACACTGAGCTAGGTAAATTAGGGGCTAGTATTGAAATTACTTCGGATTCTTTACACATAAAAGCTCGTAATAAAGAAATTGTTCCCAATGTATCTATTGCTACTTATCAGGACCATAGAATGGCTATGTCCTTTGCTCCATTGGCTTTGATTTGTCCGATAATTATCCAGCAAAGCGATGTGGTAAGTAAGTCCTTTACTAATTTTTGGGATCTTTTATTATCGATTGGATTTCAAATGAATAGACAATAAGACCTTTAAAAGTAAATATTTGTATAAATACTTGACAAGGCCTATGTCAAGGTTGTATATTTGCACCTTGATTCAAAGAAAAACAAGTCTTTGTTTAATTTTTAAAATTGTATTCAATGAAGTTATCAAATTTTAATTTTGATTTGCCAGAAGAATTGTTGGCTGAGTTTCCGGCTGATATTAGGGATGAGTCTCGTTTAATGGTAGTGGATCGTGCAAGTGGAAGTATAGAACACAAATTATTTAAAGACTTAATCGATTATTTCGATGAAGGAGATGTAATGGTGTTGAATAATACTAAAGTATTCCCTGCTAGATTATATGGGAATAAGGAAAAAACGGGAGCTAGAATTGAGGTATTCTTATTAAGAGAATTAAATGCAGAGCAACGTTTATGGGATGTATTGGTAGATCCAGCACGTAAAATTAGAATTGGAAATAAACTATATTTCGGAGAAGACGATTCATTAGTAGCTGAAGTTATAGATAATACAACTTCAAGAGGTAGAACACTTCGTTTCTTATATGATGGTTCCTACGAAGAATTTAGAGTTAAATTACAGGAATTAGGTGAGACTCCAATTCCTAAGTATATCAATAGAGAGGTTGTTCCAGAAGATGCAGAGCGTTACCAAACTATTTATGCAAGTAAAGAAGGGGCAGTAGCTGCGCCAACTGCAGGTTTGCATTTTTCTAAACATTTAATGAAACGCTTAGAAATTAAAGGAATTAAATTCGCAGAGGTTACTTTACATATTGGTTTAGGTACTTTTAATCCAGTAGAGGTAGAAGATTTATCTAAGCATAAGATGGATTCCGAAGAAATGTTTGTTGATCAACAAGCTTGTGATATTGTTAATAATGCAAAAGAGAATAAGAAAAGGATTTGTGCAGTAGGTACTACATCTATGCGTGCCTTAGAAAGTTCTGTTTCTTCTAGTCAAACTTTAAATTCGTTTGAAGGATGGACAAATAAATTTATTTTCCCTCCTTACGATTTCAGTATTGCTAACTGTATGGTAACTAACTTTCATATGCCAAAGAGTACATTAATGATGATGATATCTGCTTTTTGTGGACATGACTTAATGATGAAGGCTTACGCCGAGGCAGTAAAAGAGAATTATAAATTCTATTCCTACGGGGATGCTATGTTAATTATCTAGTAGAACAAAATAAAAAAATATAAAAAACGCTTGTAAAATTTTACAAGCGTTTTTTTTATCTTAACTCTATAAATGTTCTTCGCTTTTATAAGCATTTACTTGACTCTGTAGAGTTGATTTGTGGGGTGTTTTAGTTGTGCTTTTTATTTGATTGCAATCTAAGGTGGAATATTAGACGGGGAGAAATAAGTATCTGTATAAGTCCAAAGTGTTTTTTTAGTTTAGCTAAAAACCTTTACTTTTACCTTATACCAAAAACATAATTCTAGTAGAAGATGAAATTTGAAAACACTTTAGAGTTTGCTAAATATCTAGATACTATAGATCCTCTAGCTAGCTACCAACAAGAATTTAATTTTCCAAAAGTAAATGGAAAGAAAGTTATTTATTTTACCGGAAATTCCCTTGGACTACAGCCCAAAAAATCGCTTGAGTATGTAAATCAGGTAATGAGCGATTGGGCTCAATTAGCTGTAGAGGGACATTTTTATGCAGATAAACCATGGTGGGACTACCATGAGAGATTTTGTGAGCCATTAAGTAAAGTAGTGGGTGCTAAGGCTAGTGAGGTGACGGTTATGAACACTCTTACGGTAAACCTTCATTTGTTGATGGCCTCTTTTTATCGACCAAGTGGTAAAAGAGTTAAGATTATATGTGAAGAGAAAGCTTTCCCTAGTGATCAGTACCTGATAGAGTCCCAAGTAAAAATGCATAATTTAGATCCTAAAATTTGTATAATTGAAGCCAAGAGAAGGCCAGGAGAACATAATTTTAGAACCCAGGATATTTTAGAGCTTATACAAGAACATGGACAAGAAGTAGCATTAGTTTTAATGGGTGGAGTCAATTATTACACAGGTCAAGTTTTAGACATGCAAGCTATAACCCAAAAAGCCCATAGTGTGGGCAGTAAAATTGGTTGGGACCTTGCACATGCGGCAGGTAACGTAGCCTTGGATTTACATCAGTGGGAGGTAGATTTTGCCGCTTGGTGTAGTTATAAATATATGAATGCTGGTCCAGGTAATGCTTCGGGGTGTTTTATTCATCAAAAGCATCATCACAATAAAGACTTAGTTCGTTTAGCAGGTTGGTGGGGACATAATAAACAAAGGCGTTTTTTAATGGAAAAAGAATTTGATCCTATAGATTCAGCTAATGGTTGGCAAGTAAGTAACCCATCAATTTTAAGTTTAGCACCTTATTTGGCTTCAGTAGATATGTTTGATCAAGTTGGAATGCAGGCATTAATAACTAAAAGAGATAAAATCACCTCCTTTTTAGAATATACAATTAAGCAGGTTGCTCAACAAACTCGTACACAATATGAAATAATAACACCAAATGACCCTATCCAACGAGCGAGTCAATTATCTGTGTTGCTACATGGGCAAGGGAAAGACTTGTTTACTTATTTATTGGAACAAGGAGTAATTGTAGATTGGCGAGAGCCTAATGTAATTCGCTTGGCTCCAGTACCCTTGTATACAAGTTATTTAGATGTTTATCAATTTGGGCAGATATTCAAGCAGGCCTGCAGTGCAATCTAATGCAGCACATTATCAAAATAATGAATTATAATTATACATTTGCAAAAAATATAGATCAATACTCATGTCAACAAAACAAGATAAAATAAAGAATTTTGATCCTTCTCAACCAGGATTAGCAGATGCTACTATTTATGGGCTGCCTTTTACTAGCCAAGAGAGTGATATTATTATATTACCTGTGCCTTGGGAAGTGACTGTTAGTTATGGAAATGGTGCTTCGCAAGGACCTGAAGCTATTTTAGAGGCTTCTTACCAAGTCGATCTTTTACATCAGCAATATCCTGATTTGTGGAAATTAGGAATTTATATGGATGAATCTGATTCTGATTTATTACAAGAGAGTGAAAAATATAAACAAATGGCTCAGCCGATTATAGAGCTTTTAGAAAATGGTCAAGAGCTTGCTGATTTTCCTGAGTTAGAAAAAGATCTGGAGTTGATTAATCAAGCTTGCATAAGAATGAATCAACAGGTACAAGAAAGAACTGCAAGTTGGTTGGCTAAGGGAAAGAAGGTAATTTTGCTAGGTGGTGATCACAGTACTCCTCTAGGATATTATAAAGCCCTAGCTCAAGGACATGAAGAATTTGGAATTTTGCATTTCGATGCGCATATGGATCTTCGCAATGCATATGAAGGTTTTACTTATTCTCATGCATCTATTATGTTTAATGCATTAAGTCAAATTCCACAAATTACAAAAATAGTGCAACTAGGTATTCGTGATTTTTGTCAACAAGAAGCAGATTTTGTAGTGGAATCTAACCGAAGAGTCTTAGTGCATACCGATGCAGATCTTAAGCAAGAGGAGTTTTTAGGAGTGAGTTGGCAAGCTAAATGTAATCAAATCATTAGTAGCTTACCTGAGAAAGTAGTGGTTAGCTTCGATATAGATGGTTTGCTTCCTTGGTATTGCCCAAATACAGGTACGCCAGTTCCTGGAGGATTAACCTATGAGCAAGCTACTTATATGTTAAGTGAATTAGCTAAGTCCGGTAAACAAATTATAGGTATGGATTTAGTGGAGGTTGCCCCTGGTGAGCAAGGAGATGATTGGGATGGAAATGTAGGAGCTCGCTTGTTATTTCACATGTGTGGTGCTTTAGCGGCATCTTGTAATATGCAGGTAGGAAAGAAAATCGTATTTGAAAAATAGTTTTTATAAAATTTATCATCAAAGCTCTAAGTCATAAATATGACTAGGGCTTTGTTTTTTTAGCTTAAATTTTTAGAAGTTGTTTCAAGTTGTTTTACAAAACAATAGTAGCCTTAGGAGTAAAGGTAAGGCGCTTCTTTAAATTTGAAGGAAATATAGTTATGAATACAAGTATAGCAATTATTGGTAGTGGTTTGGTAGGGGTAGCCTTAGCAATAACTTTAAAACAAAGAGGATTTGATGTAGTAGTATATGATAAGAGTCAGGATATTCGTCAAGTTGATTTCAAAGGGCGCTCTATTAATTTAGCTCTTTCTAGTAGAGGGTGGAGGTTAATGGAATATTTAGGTATAGCTCAAGAAATTCAGGCTATTGGTATACCAATGTCTCAGCGTGCTATTCATTTAACCCATAACACTGTGAAGTATCAACCCTATGGAGTCAATGGTGAAAGTATATGGGCCTTATCTAGAGGGGAGTTCAATAAGAAGCTCATTGAAATTGCTTGTCAAAGAGGAGTAGAGTTTAAATGGGAGACCCCTGTTTGGGATGTCGATCTTGAAAAAGGCTTGCTTTATACCGCTGCTACAGAACAGCAAGAGTGGCAGAGTATATCACATAGAGTAATTTTTGGTGCTGATGGGGCGTATTCCAAGGTAAGAGCTCGTTTGCAACGTCAAAGTTTATTTGAATATCAGCAGTCCTATTTACCTTTAGGTTATAAAGAGTTAGTGATTGCCCCTGGAAGCAAAGGGGGATTTAGGTTAGATCCTAATTCTTTTCATATATGGCCGCGAAAGGACTTTATGCTTATTGCTTTAGCAAATACAGATGGTTCTTTTACATGTACTTTATTTATGGCCTATAAAGGGGAGATTTCTTTTGATAGTATTGTTAGCTCATCACAAATTCAAGAGTTCTTCACCACTTATTTTCCTGACATAGTAGAGCTTATTCCTACCTATGAAAAGATGTATAAAAACAATACTGTAAATTCTTTAATTACTACTAAATGTTTTCCATGGGTATATAAGGGTAATGTTGCTTTAATTGGTGATGCTGCACACGCAGTGGTACCTTTTTATGGTCAGGGACTTAACGCAGGTTTAGAGGATGTTTTTGTATTGAATCAGATTCTAGATTCTAATGGATCACAGAACTGGGCTGAGGTATTTAAAGAGTATCAAGATCAGAGAAAAATAAATGCAGATGCCATTAGCGAGTTATCGTATCGCAATTTTCAAGAGATGAGTCAATTTACAGCAGAAGATAGTTTCTTATTGCGTAAGAAGATTGAAACGGACTTTGCTAAGGCTTACCCATCTTTGTGGCTACCCTTGTATGATTTGGTTACCTTTAGTGATCATAGTTATAGTAGTGCATTAGAACTAGGTAATAAACAAAAGAATATAATGGATCAAATCATGGCCAAACAAAATGTTGAACAATTATATGAGAGTGGAGAAGTTTTTGATTTTATAAAACAAATGCTCTAGAGGAAATAATATAGATATTTAAAAGCGTACTTCTATGGCCTCGGAGTTGATTTTTTTAAAGTGCTTGCCAAAGTATCCTATCTTAGTTTTTTGGGCAGTGTGTTGTCTTTAAGTTAAACTAGATGTATCTAAATTATCTATGTAGTATTAATTTATGGCTAACAATTATTTCGAATTGTTTTAGTTTTTAATAAGTCTATATATTTACCAAAGCCGGGATTAAAGATCTAAAGCATCTAAAGCTTTGTTTTGTACAAGCTATGGTAATAAGTAGGCAAGTCAAATAAAAGAGCATCTTTTATTAAATCTGTAGATTTTTTAAAAGATGCTCTTTTGTCTCTTTTTAGCTTTAGTTATGGGGCTATTTAGGTAGAAAAATAGTTTCCTTGCTATTTTTGTAGTGCAAAAATCTTCCTAGATAATAAGTTTTATAAGCAAGTGACAAAAAAAATAAAAAATATTATTAGAGATTGCTTGCTATATATTGTTGAAGTTTTAAAGAAAAACAGATATGAGTAATTAATTGCTTTTTTGGTTTTATGTTGTAGTAGTGCTAAGTGTTTTTATTAAAACATAGATGAATTTTATGTGTTATTGTGATTTGTGTGAACTACTGTTTTTTAGTTATTGAGGTGAATTATACTCTAGAAGTACATAGTATTGCTTGTTCTAGTGGATAGTTGTACAACGCAGTGAAAAAATATTTTTTTATATAAAAAATAAACCTCAATTTGCACGTGCAATTTTTTGCTTTGGCAGTTTGTTGATTTATAAGTCTTGAATTGGAACTACGTTAAACAAAATTAAAAATTGTAAAAGAGTGCTTCTTGTCTTTTTTTACAAAAAAGAGCTTTATAAGGTGAATCTATTGGGTTTTGTTTATATAGTAAATGTTAAAATTGAAAGTTGTGCAAAAAAGATAGTGGTATATTTGAAATAGACTTATTATCTTTACCGATGCTTAACATTTTTTTGTAGTAGCACATAGATTGATAAAAGATTAAGATAGAAGTGATTTTGAGAAAAATTAAAAATATTGTTTTTAATTTTTTTATTTCATGTAAAAACATAAATTTGCGACTCTCATGTGTTGTAAATGAGAAAAAAGAAAAATAAGTAATAATTGAAAAAAAGAATTAAATTTTAAAAAGATGACAAACGTATCAAACGAATCAGTTGAGAAAAAAGGTTCTAGTTCAGGAGCAAGTAGAGTAATTGCATCATTAGCAGTAGTTTTCTGTGTTGTATTTGGAGCTCTTATATGGAATTACGTAATGGGTAACCCAAGCAACTTCCAAAATGGAGATCCAGAAGGACATCCACTTCCAGGTAACATTCTAGGTTTATTCTATAAAGGAGGTCCTGTAGTTGCTTTATTAGTTGGATTATTAACTATGACTGTTGTATTCTCTATCGAAAGATTTATCGTAATCTCTAAAGCAGCAGGAAAAGGAAATATTGGTAACTTCGTTGCAAATGTTCAACAAGACATCAATGAAGGAAGAATTCAAGAGGCAATGGATGCATGTGACGCACAAAAAGGTTCAGTTGCTAACGTGATTAAAGCTGGTTTAATCAAGTATGAGGAAATGAAGAAAGAAGGTTTCTCAAGTGAGGAAGCTACTGAAGCAATCCAAAAAGAAATTGAAGAGGCTACAACATTAGAAATGCCAATGTTAGAAAGAAATATGATCGTATTGGCTACTTTAGTTTCAATTGGTACATTAGTAGGTTTATTAGGTACGGTTACGGGTATGATTAAAGCGTTCTCTGCTTTAGCTACATCAGGTACTCCTGACTCTGCAGCATTAGCAACAGGTATTTCTGAGGCATTAATCTGTACTGCTACAGGTATTGGTACTTCTACTTTAGCTATTGTTATGTATAACTCATTTACTACTAAAATTGATAGATTAACTTATTCTATTGACGAGGCTGGTTTTGCTATTACTCAATCTTACAGAAGATTCAAAGGGTTAGTAAAATAATTACGGATCAAAGAATAAATATTAATATTCAGTAATTTACTTAATTGTAGATAAATTATTGGATTCAAATAAAACTATCAATGGCAAAAGGTAAAATGAAAAAGAAGAGTATGGGAGTGGATATGACCGCAATGTGTGACGTGTCGTTCCTACTTTTAACCTTCTTCGTATTAACTTCTACAGCTAAACTTCCGGAGCCATTACCTGTTGATACACCAAGTTCAACTGTTCAAACTAAATTACCAGAGAGTAATCTAGCAACAATAACTATCGGTGATGAAAAGGTTTTCTTTGGAGTTTTAGGAAGAGAAGATCGTATAACTACTCTTGAAGAAATGGGTAAGATATACGGTATAGAATTTAATGATAAAGAAAAAGAAGCTTTTTCCTTTTTAGAAGGATTTGGTTTGCCGGTGGCACAACTGAAAAGTTTCTTAAACCTGCCAGCAGACGTAAGGAATTCAACATCTGCAGACCAAGTAGGTGTGCCTGTTGACTCTTTAAATAATCAGTTGAAAGACTGGGTTAAGAGTGCGCGTGTGGCTGCTAAGAATAATAATAACCAAGTTCTGAACTTCGCTATTAAAGGTGATGCAGATGAGTCTTTCCCAGCAGTGAAAAATGTGATAGACATCTTGCAAAAAGAAAGAGTGAACAAATTCTTCTTGGTTACTGGACTTAGAAATGAGGATTTTTAATCATTAAAAAAACTGTAAATGGCTGAATTAAATACAGGTGGGTCTAAGAGTAAAGACACTAAAGTAAGAAGTAAGAAGCAAAATGCTGGGGTAGATTTAACTGCCATGGTGGATTTAGCTTTCTTATTAATTACCTTCTTTATGCTTACCACATCTATGAATAAGCCCCAGTCCATGAACTTAGCAATGCCAGATAAACTTGATGCAACTAAGGACGAGGACAAAACTAAAGTAGATGAGAATCGTACAATGACGATCCTACTAGGGCAAGACAATAAGGTTATGTGGTACATGGGTATGCCTCATGAACCAATTCAAGGACCGAACACTACATCTTATGGTAAATCAGGTATACGTGAAGTTATACTAGAGCGTGAAAAACAAGCGCTTTCTTACTCTCAAGATGCGGATAAAGGTTTAATAGTAATTATTCGTGCTAGCGAGAATGCGAACTACCGTAACTTAATTGATATCTTAGATGAGATGGCAATTACGGGAGTTAAGTCTTACGCTATTGTGGATATTACAGATCAAGATTTGGAATTCTTAGGTGAACAAAATTAGTTAACGTCCTAACGGAAAAAAAAGAAATTATGTCAAAATTAAATATCTTTAAACAAGATTGGATTGATATTGTCTTCGAAGGTCGTAACAAATCTTACGGAGCTTATGAATTGCGATCGAAAGACCCAAAGGTAACTACTATTGCATTAATTGCAGGTATGGCAGTATTTGGTTTATTACTTGCCTCGCCTATGCTTATTTCTGTAGCAAAAGGTACTTTTGGAGTAAAAAAGGTGGAAGTTTTAGATGAAGTGCTTGAAATTCAAGACATCAACTTACCACCGCCAGTGGAGGAATTACCACCACCACCAGTGGAGGAATTACCACCACCACCTCCGCCAGAGGTTAAAAGTGTACAAGACCAGGTGAAATTTACAGAACCCGAGATTACTAAGGCAGAAGAAGTAGTCGAAGAAATAGCAAAACAAGAGGAATTTACAGAGGACGTTGATCCAGGGGCAAAAACTGTCGAAGGAGATAAGGACCAAGGTGAAATTAAAACTGGGGATGCTACAGGTGATGCAAATAAAGATGATGTACCAGAGGTAGATGTAAATCAGATTTTTGACGCTGTTCAACAAACAGCTGCTTACCCAGGAGGTATGGGAGCTTTTAACAAGCTTTTCATTAATAGATTTAGAACTCCAGATATTGATTCAGGAACAAGACAAATTCGTGTAATTGTGCAGTTCGTTGTTGAAATTGATGGTTCATTAACAGATATCAAGGTTCTTCGTGATCCTGGGTATGGTGTAGGAAAAGAAGCTGTCCGTGTATTAAACGGTATGCCGAAATGGTCTGCTGCACAACAAAATGGTAGAAACGTACGTTCTCGTTTTACCTTACCAATTACTATACGCGTACAATAATTATTAGTATGTCGAATAATAAATTTAAACAGAAATCGCCTTTACAGCGATTTCTGTTTATTTTCGGCTTATTCTTTTTCGTTATTTATTTAGGACTAGGATGTATGTTTATTCTTTGGAAAGATATGCCTATTACCTTGGACTATACCTCGAGAGCCTTGTTCGGTGGGGTGTTAATAATTTACGGAATATTTCGATTTTATCGTTTATGGAATAAGTAGAAATTCATCTTATCACAAAAGCCTTTCTTATTTTAGAGAGGCTTTTTTTATTATGTGAAGTTATATTGTATCGTTAAAAAACGACTTAAGTCCCTTGGTTCTTTATTTTATTGTTTATCTTTATGACATTATAATTTTAGACAAAGTAAAGCAAAAGGCTTTAATTCCAATTAATAATGAAAACAAGTTTTATAAAATCCACTTTGGTTGGTTGCTTAGGTGTTTGTTTAGGCGTTTTTTTTAGTCAATGCGACAACAAATCCAAGCAGAATGTTGTGGTAGATCAAGAAGTAGATTTTTCTTTAATTGCTGAAACA
Source organism: uncultured Flavobacterium sp. (assembly GCA_947632215.1). Classification (GTDB taxonomy): domain Bacteria; phylum Bacteroidota; class Bacteroidia; order Flavobacteriales; family Flavobacteriaceae; genus Flavobacterium. The sequence continues at coordinate 28,510 of CANROJ010000018.1, forward strand.
CCTGTGAGTGGACACACTACTATTTTGGTGGAACAAAGTGTTTTTCCAATAGTTGAAGATATGACAACTTTATTTGAGCATGAGTACCAAAGGGCTAAGATTGACCTAGTGCAGACTTCCCAGAATAAGGCTGTAAACTTATTGCTTAATGATTCTGTGCGCATCGCTATTTTACCCCGTACATTAACTGAACAAGAATTAGCTCATTTAGAAGGTAAAGTTACCCCTAAACAGACTCACTTTGCTAGTGATGCTGTTGTATTTGTAGCTAATGAGTCTTTTAAGGATTCCATCGTGGATTATGAGAAGATCCTTAAGAATTTAAAAGTTAATTCAATTAGTCCTGATTCCAATCAAGTGGCAAATAGTCTTAATAGTGATCCAATTTTGGTCTTAGATAATTATAATTCTGCTGTATCGAGTTTTTTAAGAGACCAAATTAGTAGTCAGGATTTTGACAAAGATTACGCCTACTTTCTTGATAACACTCAAGAAGTAATTCAATATGTAAGCAAAACGCCAAATGCTATTGGTGTTATTGGTCTTAATTGGTTAACTCAACCAGATTCTCAGGTAAGAGAATTATTAGATAAAGTTAAGGTCTTAGGGGTTAAGAACCCTAAGGATGGGAAGTATTATAAGGCTACTCAGAATAATATTGCTACAAAAGATTACCCTTTAACTAGGGATATTTATATTATTGATCTACAAGGTAAAAATGGGCTTGGACTTGGATTTGCATCCTATATCGCGGGATATAAAGGTCAAAGAGTTGTTTTAAAATCGGGACTTGTTCCATTTAAAACTCCCACACGTGAACTTGTAGTTTCAGATTCATTTTAATCAACCGAAAAAATTACTATACTATGTTGAAGAATAAAAGGTTATTAACTTTAGGGCTTTTCGCCCTATTAAGTGGTGCTCCTACTTTACAGGCGCAAGATTTAGAGCAAGCAATCAAATTAATTGAAAGTGGGAATTTGTCTAAGGCTAAAGGTTTACTTAATGAGTTAATTGAACAATCTCCATCTCAGGGATTAAATTATTACTATTTAGGGGAGACATATTTACAAGAGAATCAAATTGATTCTGCAAAGGCTATCTTTAACAAGGGCTTAGAAGTTAAGGATAATGGTACGTTAAATTATATTGGATTAGGTCAGATTGACTTACTTAATAACGACTCTCAAGGTGCTGTTTTAAATTTTGCAAAAGCACAAAGTAAAATAAAGAGAAGAGCCTATGATCAAAAACTCTTAGTAGCTCAAGGATATTTGACAGGAAGTAATCCTAATTATGAAATGGCTATCAGTATTGCGAAAGAAGTTTTAGCTGAAGACGTGCAGAATTCACAAGCATTTACTGTTTTAGGTCAAGCCCAATTTGCCAAGGGTGATGTTCAAGATGCCTATGGAAATTTTCGTCATGCTGTAACTACAAATCCTGATAATATAACAGCTAAACTAGCTTTAGCTTTGATTTTGCAAAAGTCAGGAGGTTATGAGCAGTCAGCTTTGCAATTGGAGGATTTAATTAAAAGTGATCCTGATTTCTTGCCTACTTATAAAGCTTTGGGAGATACTTATTATTTTTGGTCTTTGAAGAATAAGGCACAAAGCAGCTATTTACAACAAAAAGCAGCCCAAGCCTATAAAATGTATATGGATAAGAAACCTGGTGATTTAAAGGCTACTTTAGATTATGTGCAGTTTAAAATGGATACCTCTTCTATGGCAGATGTTAGTTCTATTTTAGATCAGTTGTATGAACAGAATCCGAATAATCAGGAGCTTAATTTATTCATCGGTCAGGCTTATTTCCAAGCTAAAGAATATGGTAAAGCAGTTAGTATCTTACAGAATTATCTAGACAAGAACCCAAATAGTGGAGCAGATGTTTATTTCGAGTTGGGAGCTAGTTATTTATTCGTTGGTAATGAAAAGCAAAAAGCACTAGAATACTTAAATAAGTCAATTGCGATGGATAATTCTCTTAGTGTTAAGTTTAATGCTATTGGTGTAGAGTTGTTCCGTAAAAAAGAATATTTAGATGCTATTGATGTATTTAAGATTGGTGCATCGGATACAACGGGCGCAAATTTTGCTTATGATTTATATTATATTGGTTACTGTTATTACCTTCTTGCTGATGAAAGCCAGCCAGGACAAGAGAGTTATGTTGAGCAGTCTAATATTTACTTTGATAAGTGTATAGCGGCAAATCCTTCTATTTTTGAAGCCTACTTTTTTAAAGCAAGAGCTAATCGTCTTTTAAGTCAAGATCCAAACAATTACCTTTTGGTAGTAAAGAGTTATAGTGATTTTGTCCAACAAATTAAAGCTTCTGAGCAAAAGTTAGATAATGTTGATGTATCTAGACTAGTAGAAGCTTATAATTGGTTAGGAAGTTATTATGCTAATAACGATCAGGATCAAAAGGCTATTGAATGTTTCAATATGACTTTAGCTATGGATCAAGACAATGAGTATGCCCTTCAAACTTTACGTGCCTTAGATGGTATGTAGTAAGGCGGTATACTAAAAGCTTGTGAATGAATAGGTAATATAGAGAAGTGGTGAAAGGATTATTTTGTGTTTTTATTAGAACATTTAAGTGTTAATAAAACGTATCTTTGCCGCTTTTAGAAATAAGTACAATGTTGAAGCAACAAGTAAATACCAAATTAGAAAAAGTTGAAGCTCTACCATTAATGGAGGAGTTTTATACAATCCAAGGAGAAGGATACTATAGCGGATATGCCGCATATTTTATTCGACTAGGAGGTTGTGATGTTGGGTGTCACTGGTGTGATGTTAAAGAGAGTTGGGATGCGGTGCTTCATCCTTTAACTAAGGTTGATGACATTGTTCAAAGGGCTAGTCAGCAGGCTAAATTAGCTGTTATTACTGGAGGTGAACCATTAATGTATAATTTGGATTACTTGACAGAACAGTTAAAGAAAAAAGGTTTGCAAACCAATATTGAAACCAGTGGTGCTTACGAGCTAAGTGGAGATTTTGATTGGATTTGTCTTTCACCAAAGAAAGCAAAATTACCAACTCAAAGTGTTTATGATGCGGCAAATGAGTTGAAAGTGATTATTTATAATAATCATGATTTTATTTTTGCAGAACAACAGGCAAGTAAGGTTAATAAGAATGCTCTTTTACTTTTACAAGTAGAGTGGAGTAAGAGACATGAAATGGGGCCTTTGGTTGTTGAATATGTCAAGAATAATCCTCAATGGAAGATATCAGTACAAACCCATAAATACTTAGATATTCCTTAGGAAGGAACATAGTTTAAAGAAAAAGAGTTTTTTACAATTTGTAAAAAACTCTTTTTCTTTTTGTATACTTTCGTCTTTATTGTTTATAGCCATAGTCTGGCCAAATAATCATTGGATTTACCTTCATAGATTAAATCGCATTGTAGTCCATTGCTATAAGCGGCATTTGAAAGAGTATTATAATCTAAATACAACCAAGGGAAGCTGGCTCCAATTTGCTCTTTGTAGCGCAAAGTAAAACTCAGTTCTCCATAGTAGTCTTTATCATCTAAAGGAACCCAAACACTACCATCTGGTTGTTTGTCGAACATATAGATTAAATCACAACTATCAATTAATATTTGACCTCCGGGGTTTAATAATGTTTTTAGATGATTTAGATATAAACTTATATTTTTTAAATAGCCAAATATACCTGTTCCGTTCATTAACAATAGTATAGTGTCATATTTCTGATCTTTCAACTCTAAAAGATTAATGCATTGGGCGTTTTTTATGCCTTGTAATTTACACGCTTCAATACTATCACTAGAAATATCTATCGAATGCACTTCTAATGATTTGTTTTGTAGGTAGAGGCTATGAGCTCCAGCTCCACATCCAACATCTAAAACTCTACCTCTAGTCCTATCTAGGGCCATTTTTTCTATTTTAGGCATTTTAGAATAAGTTCTAAATAGATAAGACACTTTCATTACTTCTTCATCAGAAATGTCGGTAGAGGTAAATATATCCTCAGGGTTATTATTTGTCTGGTAATCCAAGATGGCTTGACCTAGTAGATCTTTCATGGCGAAAATTTTATTGCAATTATAACAAGGGATTTGGTAAATTTGCATTCAAATAATATAAAATGGACAAAATACTTAAAAACCTTGGTGTGAATGCCAAAGATAAGCATAACGAGAATAAAAAGTATTTAGATAAACTAAAAAAGAAGCCTCCAAGAGATTTGGATTATCAAATGCAGGAGATTCATGATAATGTGTTTAAAAAAACGGATTGTTTAACTTGCGCTAACTGTTGTAAGACTACTGGGCCTCTTTTTACTAGCCACGATATAGAAAGGATAGCTAAGTATTTAAAGATGAAGCCTCATCAATTTACTCAACAGTATTTAAGAATTGATGAGGACAACGATTCTGTTTTAAAAAGTCTTCCTTGTACATTTTTAGACGATCAAAATTACTGCATGATTTATGAAGTTCGTCCCAAAGCTTGTAGAGAGTATCCGCATACGGATCGCAAAAAATTTAATCAGATTACTGCCTTAACTTTGAAAAATGTAAGTATTTGTCCTGCTGCATTTCAAGTAGTGGAGCAAATGAAGAAGAAAATTATACTAAAGTAAAGACTCTTTTTTAAGTATTAGATGAAGAAATGCTCTTCTTCTAATACTTTAAGTTCTTCTTCAGTAATGTCTTCTATTTTATCTTCTAAGTAGGATACTAATTCTAATATTGCATTTCTTAGTTTCTCAAAAAAAGCTACAGCATTTATTAGATAATCTTTTATAATATTAAAAAGATCTAAAATACGATCAACAAATGCTAAAATGCGTTCTTGTATATTCATGACAATTTTTTTTATGTTGTATTAACTCAAATATAAAGATTTTTAGGTAATAGATGAGATTAAATTTATTAATTTTTATCAAATTATTTTACTCAAGTTATTAGAGCTACATTGTTTTTATAGGCCTTATTGTGGTAATATTTACACTGTTTTAAGACGTATTGTATTTTGATTTATGTTCTTTGAGAAACACCCTGACATAAACATACACATCAAGACTGGTATAATAATTGATCTAAGTTTTCGATGATTTGATCTTTATTGTTAAGGTATAAGATAATTAGTTCAAATTTTTCTTGCGATAAGTTATATTTATCTATCTCGTTGTTCTGACTTTGTGATAGTGCCATGTGATAAGAGGGGTCTTTCTCTATATAAACTTGTTTATTTAGAAAAACAACATATCCAATTATATCAAGGCTAATATCCATTTGATTATTTAAAAAACTCACATATTGTTTAATAGACTTTATATCTTTAAAATCTACTTTGAAATCTACTTTTTGTTTACAAATCGTTATTGCTTGTAAACCGTGAAGAGGTATTACTTCTAGAATCTCAGGATCTGCAGTGAGCCTTGCCCATGTAGGTATGGCGTACGTAAATTTATCCTGATAATGTTTTTCAATAAGTTTTCTGGTTGAATCTATAACCACTTGGGTTTTTAAGTGTTTTGTCATTGTGAGATAAATCTATTAATAAAAAGAAAGAAATGTCTGAGTATATGTTTGAGCAATTATTACAGTATTTGTCTATTAGAAAATATTTTGGACTTTATTAGTTGTAGATAAGGTAGGGTTGACGCATTGTTTTAAACTCATTTAGACCTGCTTGCCATGAATTTCTGATTTGTTGCTCACTAAGGTTTTGTTTTATCTGTTGTTCCAGTAAAGTAGTACCGGCTAGTTTTGTAAAAAAATTATTAAAGAATTTTTCTTTGTGTTTACTGTTTTGATAAGCATTTATCAACCATTTTATTTCTAATTGCTCTACTCTAGGAGTGTCTTGTAGATTCTCGCCATAACAAAGTTTGTTTTGATTCATCGGATGTTTAGCCCCTGGGTTAGAGACTGGCGTGAAACTAAATGGCATATTTTCCAAGAAAGGACTTCCGTAAATTTGAAATTGCATATCTGTTCCTCTACCACTAGAAACATTAGTTCCTTCAAAAAAACATAAGCTAGCATATAAATCAATAGATTTATCATTTGGTAGATTAGGAGAGGGAGCAACAGGTAGGCAATAAGTAGTATTTCTGGTGTAGTTAGCTACAGGTATCACTGTTAGTTCACATTCTTGTTGGGTTTGTATCCAGTTTTGTCCATTGATCATTTGTGCATATTCTCCCATAGTCATCCCATGCATAGTCGGTATAGGATGCATTCCCACAAAACTAGTATTTGTCATTTCTAATGTCGGTCCATCAATAATATGAATGTTGGGGTTGGGTCTATCTAAAACAATAACTGGAATATTGTTTTGTGCGCAAGCTTGCATTAGATAATGTAAAGAAGAAATATAGGTATAGAATCTAGCTCCCACATCTTGTAAGTCAAAAATCATAACATCTATATTTTGTAGTTGTTCTTCACTAGGCTTTTTATTATTGCCATAGAGCGATATTACTGGCAAACCTGTCAATGGGTCTTTACTATCTTTCACATGTTCTCCCGCATCTGCTGTTCCTCTAAAACCATGTTCAGGCGCATATATTTTTTGAATGTCTACTCCATTACTTAGTAAGAAGTCAACAGTAGATATCCACTGACCATCTTGGACAACTACTCCGGTTTGATTGGTTAGGATTCCTACCTTGTTGTCTTCTAATAGATTTTTGTAAAGATGGATTTGTTGGGCACCTACTATAATAGAATCTGTGTGTTTTTGGTTAAAAGACACCTGATTTGCATGTGATTTTGCATTAACACAAAAAAGCAACGTTAAGACTAAGAATAAAAATGTATTTTTGAACATTGAATTAGATACCGTCATACCTTGAAATTAGAATATTTTATTACTAAACGACTTATTACTACTAAAGACTATAAAAGTAGTATATCTGCACCAATTATTAAAATTGCAATAGCGGCAATTGCCTTAGGTATTATTATGATGCTTATTTCTATTTCTACAGGCTTAGGACTTAAGTATAAAATTAGAGATAAGATATCTGCTTTTAGCGGTCATATAGTTATAACTAATTATGATAATAATGCCAGTGATATTACTTTAGTGCCTTTAGCCAGAGATATAAGTAAATATAATAATTTTGAAACAGTACAAGGAATTAAAAATGTAGCTCCTTTTGCAAGTAAAGCTGGTATTATCCGTACCGAAGATTATTTTGAGGGTATTGTTTATAAAGGTGTAGATTCTTTATATGATTTTTCTGCTATGCAAGAGTATTTAACTAAAGGGCGTATTCCTAGTTTTGATAATTCTATTAGTAGTGAAATTTTATTATCAGAATATATTGCAAACCGCTTACATTTGGAGCTAGGAGATAAGATTACCACATATTTTATGAAAGAATGGGGTAATAAAGTTCCCTTAGTTAGACAATTTGAGATAGTTGGTATTTACAATTCAGGTATACAGCAATTCGATTCAAGTGTTGTATTAGGCGATTTACGTCATGTACAGCGATTAAATAGATGGGATCAGGATCAAGTAGGTGGTTTTGAAGTGATAGTAAATGATTTTGATCAGATTGAAGATATTGGTGATCAAGTTTACTTGGAATTGCCCTCAACAGTAGATAGTAAGACCGTAGTGCAGAAGTATGCTAATATATTTAGCTGGATTGATATGTTTGATTTCAATATTTTAGTGATAATCATTATAATGGTAGTGGTTGCTTCTATTAATATGATTGTAGCCTTATTGGTTTTGATTTTAGAGCGTACCCAAATGATAGGAACCTTAAAGGCATTAGGGGCTAATAATTGGAGTATTCGTAAGATATTTCTCTATAATGCGGCATATTTAATTGTAAAAGGATTATTCTATGGAAACCTTATAGGTCTGTCTCTTTTGTGGGTTCAAAAGTATTTTGGAATAGTTCGATTAGATCCAGTGTCTTATTATGTTCACCAGGCTCCCGTGTTGATTCGTTTTTGGGATGTATTATTTTTAAATTTAGGAGTTATTGTTATTTCGATCTTAGTTCTACTTATTCCTTCGTTTTTAATTACCAAAATTACTGTGGTTAAGGCCCTGCGTTATCAATAGATAGATAGGTAATATGACTTAGACAGTATTTGAGGACTTTTTTTGGTGGTTGTTCTAATGTGAACACTTATTTTGTTTATTGAGATAGGTAACTGTTTTTAAGAGTTTTTTTAATAGTTCTGCTCATTTTTCAAAAGTAATTATACTAGGTGCTACTTAGAATGCATTTAAGTATGCCTATTGTGTGCTATGCTATTTTATAAACTTAGAAAAGGTGATAGTAAGACTCGGTTTTTTTTAGAAAGTTGAATTAAGGCTTTTGTTAGAAAATGCAAAGAAAGTTTTTTTAACATTTTTATTTTAATTCTGATTTTCGGTAAATATAATTTGGTTTATGTGTAAATTACTTATGTTATGTTTAGAAACTAAAAATATAAGCTTGGGTATCTATTTCTATGACTTTTAGTTAAATACTATTTCTATAGCTACTTCGTTTTGGTATTTGTTAAGATAAAGAGTAACTTTTTATCTAAGTGTATTAAATGGAATAGTGTTAAATAAATCATTAATTTATTGGTAATATGTGTGGTTATTAAAGCCAGAAAGTAAGATATGTGAACTTAAGATTTTTTATTTTCCTATATTGTGCACCTGTTTGCGTAAAAAGAGTTGTGATAAGACTCTTTTTTATTTATTAATATCCTTTTTTAGAGCCATATGATACGGCATTAGTGTTTAGGGAAAAATAATTATTTATTTACATGGGATTTAAACGATATTCGGATGCAACCACTATTGGGTTTGCATTGTTTGCAATGTTTTTTGGAGCTGGTAACATTATCTTGCCTCCAATCATTGGACTAATGACTGGATCGGATTGGGGTTCTGCTGTTGCAGGATTTTCTATTACGGCCATTTTAGGTCCTTTTTTAGGGATTTTAGCGGTGCTTTTCTCTGGAGATAATTTTACTGATTTAGGTAAACGTATTAACAGCACATTAGGATGGATTCTAGCTACTGCTATTATTTTAAGTATAGGGCCTTTAGTTGCTATTCCTAGAACTGCGGCTACTACTTATGAAATAGGGGTTTTATCTGTCTTTCCTCAAGCTAGTTCTAATACAGGGGCGATTATTTCATCAATAGTTTTCTTTGGACTTACTGCTATATTGAGTATTTCTCCTTCAAAAGTTGTGGATATTATAGGGAAGTATTTGACCCCCATTCTTTTAGTTATTCTATTTTGGTTAATACTAGCGGGGATGCTTCATCCTATTGACCAAGAAATGCTGGCCGATTTTACTAATCCTGAAGCATTCAGAGTTGGTTTTACTGAAGGTTACCAAACCCTTGATGTTTTGGCTTCAGTGATTTATGCTGGTATTATTATTACTGCTGTTAAGAGTAAAGGATATAATAAACTTGTAGATAAAACTCGTGTAACTTTGCTCTCTGGGCTTATAGCAATGCTATGTTTGTTGTTTATTTACGGAGGTTTAATATACTTAGGTGTAACTTCAGGTTATCAGTATTCTGGTGATTTAAAGCGAACCGAATTATTACTATACATTTCAAATGGAGTTTTAGGTAAATCAGGTACTATGGCTTTGTCGCTTTGTGTTGCTTTAGCTTGTTTAACAACTGCAATTGCTTTAGTTTGTGCTACTGCTAGCTTCTTCTCAGATTTGACTAAAGGAGTGTTGAGTTATCGTTTAGTAGTGATTATTACATGTGTTTTTTCTGGATTTCTTGCAGTTGAAGGTGTAGATAAAATTATTGAGTATGCGGGTCCTTTTTTAGGCATTATTTATCCAATAACTCTTACTTTAATATTATATATGGTTGTCTTTGGTAAGCTAGTGTATCGAAAAGCTCCTTTTGTTGCAGCTATACTAGTTAGTACTATTGTTTCGTTATTATCTTTCTCTGCTAATGTTGCCCTTGATAATGGTAATGTTGCCTATGGAAATAAAGTACAAGAATTAATCAGCTCTATCCCCTTGGCTTCTTATGATGTGCCTTGGCTTATACCTTCGGCAATAGGTTTTGCTGTTGTGTTTTTAGTAAATAGATTTTTTAAATCAAGCAGTATCGATTAATCGTTATATGGTAGGTTAAAACAAGATAAGCGAATCCCAGGATTCGCTTATCTTGTTTTATGTAGCTATTTCACTTTGGAATTATAAGGATATTTTCTGTCCTTGTACTGGGTATATATAATTGACCTTAAATGGATTGTCCTGTGATAATTGAGCTTTGATTTGTTCTATTGCTGTTTTTGAAGGCTTTAGGTGAGTTACAATAATGTTTAGATTTTCTAAATTTTCTTTGCCTGTGTATTTAGCTAGATTTGATAATTCTTCTTGCAAAAGCTTTGGTGTTAAATGTCCAAATAAGGCAGATTCAGGTTGCTCGTTAGGGAAAGAAACTTCGATTAATATATTTTGTAGTTTTCCCTGCACTATCAAAGGGGCAACATCTTGCCAAATGGTATTTAAATAATCGGATTGTTCAACTCTATCTGCTCCAGTATCTCCAAAGTAAAGAACATATTGTTGTTGTGGATTATGAATAAGTAGAGCAGAACTTTTTTGTGGGTTTACATGACTTAGAACATAAGGTTTCGCCTTTAGGGTTGTTTGATTTATGTTAAACTCTCTCATTGGCTCTAAATATGTATAGGTATATTTCCCTAGGATAGGTGATTCTCCTTGATTTGCAAAGTTAGCCCAAGAGGCATTGGTAAAGTAGTTGTTTTGTAAAACGTTTATTACATCTGCAAAACCGTATATAGGTTTAGAGGAATCTTCGGGTGAGTTTATTATTAGTCCAGATAGATGGTCTAAGTGGCCATGGGAAATAAAATAACCTTTAATGTAATCTTGTAGTACTACATGGGCTGGTTGATCAAAAGTATTTAAGGCAATAGCTCGGTTGATACCATGTTTAATTGTACCTGCATCTAGACTTATGTAAGCATTGGAGTTTTCTACCCCTACTAGATATGCGGATAAATTGCTTTCGTCTGCTCCTCCGTAGACTCCTAATGGAATGATTTCAAGGGATTGGCTTGCCGCTGGTAAGCTTAAAAGAACTGCTATGGAAAGAAGTATGGTTTTCATATTTTCAATTTTTGGTAAATTTAAAGGTATTTGTTTTTAAAAAAAAGCTATTGAACTAAGCTTGTGCCAAATTATTATGCTAAATCAATGATTTTGTTTTTTATGTCCAACAAAGTTGATTGGTGTTGTTGTACTGTATTGTCATTTAAATATGGATATTATGTAGGAAGCTAATAGGAAATTTAGGTTTTGATTTACGTTTGTTAGAAGTTTGATATTATTTTTTAAAATTAACTTGTTGTTTTATAGTGTTTTAAATTTTTTATTAAAAATAAAGCATAAAAAACATTCAGTAAAGTTTGCAAGAGAACAAAAAGTTACTACTTTTGCATCCGCATTACAGGCAGACGTTCCTATACAAATAGAAGTAAAGTA
>CANROJ010000019.1 GCA_947632215.1 uncultured Flavobacterium sp.
TACTTGAGCTACTTGGACGCGTATAGCTATTATTGGTGTTACTTGAGCTACTTGGACGCGTATAGCTATTATTTGTACTACTTGAGCTACTTGGACGCGTATAGCTATTATTGGTGTTACTTGAGCTACTTGGACGCGTATAGTTATTATTTACACTATTTGCAGGACGATCGTAAGTACTACTTGAACTACTTGGCCTAGTATAATTATTGGAAGTATTTCTATTATAGCCTGAATTACTAGAGGTATACCCTGAATAACTTACTCCCCTATCATAATGATTTACGTAATTACGGTCTTTGTAAGTAGTTCTAAAGTCTCTTTCTGGATATCTTCTTTCATAATAATCATGTCTATTAGAATAATATAAATTTTGAGCCCTAGTACTATAGCGATATGGATGGTACATGTAACTATTATTATAATTTATGTGTCCGTGTATATGACCAATATAAATATTAGTAGCAAATGGATTATAGTTATAATAATAACTAGGATAATATCCCCAATACCAAGACGAAGTGTAAGGACTGTAAGAATTACTCCACCAAAGTGAAAACATAGGCGGTCTAGTTACATAAACAGGTTCATAAATATAGTTAGGTCCATAAATAAAAGAATTCCCTACTACTTGAACATAAACCTCTCCTTTGTTCTTTTGTCTTTCAACTTCTATAGTAGCCACATCTTGATACATATCGGTTCCTAAAACGGCTTGTATAACTATTAAATGTATATTAGACTCCACAAGTTCGACAACACGCAAATAATCAACATAACCATCGTTATTAAGATCTAAATTAGATATGCGAGACTTTGGATCATTTAAACGATATTCAAAATCTGCAAGATCTTTGGAGTCTCCAAAAATAGAAGCAACAGCTTGAAGATCTAAATTATCACTAACATGATAATTATTTGCACTCACAGTAGTCTTTTGTCCCCATAGAGAAACAACTCCTACAAAAAAAATCAATAGTGTTATATATTTTTTCATACTTTTCCATTTTATATTATATTACAATAAAGCAATAAACGTACCAACTTATAAGCAAGTTAACTAAAAAATATTCATAATTTTATAAATTAATCTTAAATATATATTATCAATTATTAAAAAACTCTAAAAAAACATATGTAAATAGTATTTTAAGAACATAGATAAAAAGTCTTACATTTTTACTAATTTTGTAATATATACATAGTTCTATGATTGACAAAGAAGAAACGAATTTTGAACGTTCCATACTGGTTGGAATCGTTACACAAGATCAAGACGAATCAACACTAAAGGAGTATTTAGATGAGTTGGAGTTTCTAACTTATACTGCTGGAGGACAGGTTTTTAAAAGGTTTTCTCAAAAATTAGACAAACCTAATCCTAAAACCTTTTTAGGTACTGGAAAAATTGAAGAGATTCATCAATATATAGTAGAAAATAACATTCATACTGTTATTTTTGATGATGAATTAACCCCAGCACAGCAAAAAAACATAACCAAAATACTAGATTGTAAAGTACTTGACCGAACAAACTTAATATTAGATATATTTGCTCAAAGAGCACAGACTTCTTATGCACGTACTCAGGTGGAATTAGCACAATTCCAATACTTACTTCCAAGATTATCAGGAATGTGGACCCACTTAGAGAGACAACGTGGAGGTATTGGAATGCGTGGACCTGGAGAAACTGAAATTGAAACAGATAGAAGGATTGTTAGGGACAGAATATCCTTGCTAAGAGATAAATTAAGAATCATTGATAGACAGATGGCTTCTCAAAGAGGAAATCGTGGATCAATGATTCGAGTAGCTTTAGTTGGATATACTAACGTAGGAAAATCTACCTTAATGAACGCAGTTGGAAAAAGTGAAGTTTTTGTAGAAAATAAACTTTTTGCAACCTTAGATACAACTGTTAGAAAGATTGTCATAGGAAACCTACCTTTTCTATTATCTGATACAGTAGGCTTTATCAGAAAGCTACCTACTCAGTTGGTAGAATCTTTTAAAAGTACACTTGATGAAGTTAGAGAAGCAGACTTACTAATTCACGTGGTAGATATCTCTCATCATGATTTTGAAAATCATATAGAATCGGTTAATGAAATTCTAAAAGATATTCAAAGTTTAGACAAACCAACATTAATGGTTTTTAATAAAATTGATGCTTACCAACAAGAAGTAATTCAACATGATGACCTAGTTACTGAAAGGACAAGCAAACATAATTCAATTGAAGATTGGAAGAAAACTTGGATGAATAAACTAGGGGCGAATAATACAGTATTCATTTCAGCCACAGAAAAAGAAAATTTCGAAGAATTCAAAAGAAAGGTCTATGAAGCTGTAAGAGAGCTTCATATTATGAGGTTTCCATATAATAATTTCCTTTATCCTGATTATGATCATGTAATTGAAACAGAAGATCAAGAAGGCCAAGAAGATTAAATAATAGATTTTTTTAAATGTTTGTAGTAAAAAATTTATTACATTTACACACATCATACAAAGATTATATGTATCAATCATTAAACAATAATAACGCTAATAATAATTTGAATCGTGCTTTCGATTCGAAGGGGCTTTATATTGTTTATGATTTAAGTTAATTATATATTATTTCATTATCCGTTTAAAAGCTCCTCAATTGAGGAGCTTTTTTTTTTGCCTTAAAATCACCACCAAAAACTTTAAACAGCCATGAGTAAAAAAGAAATCTTAAAAACCGAACGATCCCTATCACATTTAAAACAAACCTTTGCTAATAAATTATGTAAAGCTCTAAATCTATACCCGATATCGTCTCCCATGATTGTAAGAGAAGGCACAGGTATAAATGATGATTTAAGTGGATTAGAACGTGCTGTGTCCTTTCCTGTGAAATTCCTAGATGATAAAAGAGCGGTGGTGGTACATTCGCTTGCCAAATGGAAGCGTATTAGACTCCAAGAACTGAATCTGGACCCATATGAAGGGATTTTAACTGATATGCGAGCCTTAAGGCCAGACGAGGAAACAAGTCCAATACACTCCATTTATGTTGATCAATGGGATTGGGAGCTTAAAATCAATAACTCGGATAGAAACTTAGAATACTTAACTGGTGTTGTCAAACGCATCTATGAGGTTTTACTTTATACCGAACAGAACATTTATGAGCAATTTCAAATACCTCCTGTCTTGCCTAAAAATATAACTTTTATACAATCACAACAGGTATTAGATATGTTTCCTGACTTAACTCCAAAACAAAGAGAGCACGCGGTTACTAAAAAATATGGAGCTGTTTTTATTATTGGGATTGGTAATAAATTATCCAATGGAGAACCACATGATAAACGCTCCGCTGATTATGATGATTGGACAACACCAACCCATCAGGGTTACCAAGGCTTAAACGGAGACCTATTAGTTTGGGATGAAATACAAGGTCAATCGCTGGAACTTTCCTCTATGGGAATCCGTGTAGACAAAAAAGCTCTACTATATCAATTAGAACTTGAAAACCTACAAAACAGGTCGGAATTATTCTACCATAACC
This sequence comes from uncultured Flavobacterium sp., assembly GCA_947632215.1. Taxonomy (GTDB): domain Bacteria; phylum Bacteroidota; class Bacteroidia; order Flavobacteriales; family Flavobacteriaceae; genus Flavobacterium. Next base: position 3,548 of record CANROJ010000019.1, read on the forward strand.
TACTGCTAAATGACAAACTACCTTTATGTATAGGTGGAGGATTGGGACAATCTAGAATCTGTATGTTCTTACTAAAAAAACAACACATTGGCCAAGTGCAAGCCAGTATTTGGCCCGAGCATATTAAACAAGAAGCCTTAGAAAAAGGAATTCATTTATTATAAAAATAAGGGAGCCTTATAACATTTGTTATAAGGCTCCCTTATTTTTATAATATTACTATTAAATTAGAAAGTAAAATTCACTCCCATTCCTAACATTTCTCGGATTTGGAATCCACTAAATGCTTGATCATCATAAATGGTTTGGAATGTAAAATTAGTAGACAAATATTTATTAATGGTCATAACAATATTTAATTGGTAATCCATTACCACATTTTGTGGCTTATCTAAATAGTTAGAATAAAGGTTTAAAATATTTTCCATGGAAACATTCTCCATTAAATCCAATTTGTAGTATCCACCAATAGACATACCTAATTGATACTCCATGGTCTTACCTTGCTTAACACCAAATGATTCATGTAGCTCTGTAAAATGCTTGTGTACTAGAATAAATCTAGAAGTAGCAGGAGCAAAATTCACCTTAAGGTTATCTGATTTCTTCCAAAGTAAACCTGGTCCAATCTGTAAATAAGCGGGAGACATAAAGTGAGAATTACGTACTCCATCTGCATCATAACCAGAATCCAATTGAGTCTTGAAATTAGCAAAAGCTGAATAATACCAGTTCCCAACCATTTCTTTTCCTAATAAAGAGTTTAACTCTAAACGGTCGTCCGTTTTCTTGTGTTTCTCACCCTTTAATTTAGTCAATCCATAATTAAGCTGGATCTTATTATCCCATGTATAATCTGCTTTGTTATAGTTAATATCATAATTAATATTAATATTACCTGATACAGAGTTATCTCCACCTGCTTGCCAATTCGAAAAACTTGATTGATTTAATAATAAACCCACATGTCCTGAAGAGGTCCAAGGCTTCACAATTTCTTCTTGTTCTTGCTCTTGAGCTTGAGCTTGCATAGAAGCTAAAGATAAAACACTAAATAATCCTAAAATAAACTTTTTCATTTTATACAATTTTTATGTAAAAATAAGATAAATTTATAAAATTAAAAATTAAGGATTAAATTTTAGTTTTTCTCTTAAAAATTGGAACTGCTGAGCAAGCCTCACCAAACATCACTGATCGAGCGTATAAACACATCTTATTTGTTGCCAAAACATAAGCTTCCTCAGGAATAGGTAATTTCGAGCAACCTTTAATTATAACTGGTAAATCTTGATAGCTACTAAAATCTAGAGAATCAATAATTTGCTGATAAATAAACTTTTCTAACTCTTGTTTATTCCCCAAGAATACTTCTTTACTAACTCCATGTAAATAACTAGTTACTAACATGTAAGCCCATTGTGGTAAAATAGCATCAGTAGAACAATAAAGCCCTACAAAAGCATCTTTATAAACAGACCAATCTAAGTCTTTTAAAATTGATCTAAATTCTTTTTCACGTAGGACCAACCCTTCATAAAGCCACTGAGAGATATCTATTTGCAATCTAGGATTAGAAGGATAATAATCCTCTAAATCAAAGACTTTCAAAGCGCTATTGGCAACTTTATTAACGATTTCCTTTTCCATACTATAACATTCCTAATTCAAGTTTTGCTTCTTCACTCATCAAATCCTTACTCCATTCAGGCTCAAAGGTCAACTCTACCTCAACCTCTTTAACTTGATCAATTGTTTGTATTTTTTCCTGAACTTCAAGTGGTAGACTCTCAGCTACTGGACAATTTGGAGAGGTTAAAGTCATTAAGATTTTTACCTCATAATTTTCATTTACAAAAACATCGTAAATTAGTCCTAACTCATAAATATCTACTGGAATCTCAGGATCGAAGATTGTTTTTAAAACTGAAACAATATTTTCTCCTAACTGCTGAACATCAACTTCTTGCATATTTTGTTCTATTTTATTTATTACTGTTTAGCTTGATAAGCTAAAGCATACATTCTAATTTGTTTAATCATTGACACTAACCCATTTGCACGTGTTGGCGATAAATGTTCTTTTAACCCAATTTCGTCAATGAAATCAAGATTAGCATCTAAAATATCTTGAGAAGATTGTCCTGAGAAAACACGAATTAATATAGCTACAATACCTTTTGTTAAAATAGCGTCACTATTAGCAGTGAAGTATACTTTATCCTGTCTTTGTTCAGCATGCAGCCATACTTGGCTTTGGCAACCTTTTATTAAATTTTCTTCTACTTGATATTGAGGATCGATCAAAGGTAAATTCTTTCCTAAGTCAATGATGTATTCGTAACGTTGCATCCAATCTTCAAACATAGAGAACTCATCAATGATCTCTTCTTGTATTTCTTTGATTGTCATAATATATATTATTATTTAGTTCAATTATTTTTAAGAAAGCATCATTTTAGCCTTCTTTACTGCTTCAACTAGCGAATCAATTTCTTCTTTAGTATTATAAAAACTAAAAGAAGCTCTTATCGTTCCAGGAATATGGAAGAAATCCATTATTGGTTGTGTACAATGATGTCCAGTTCTTACTGCAATACCCATTTTATCAACTATTACTCCAACATCATAAGGATGAATACCTTCTAAATTAAAAGATATTACTGCAGTTTTGTGCTCAGATGTTCCATAAATTTTCAAACCAGGAATTTCTAATAATTTTTGTGTTCCATAATTTAAAAGCTCCTGCTCATACTCAAGTATATTATCAAAACCAATACTATTTAAATAATCAATAGCATAACCTAAACCAATTCCTCCTGCAATATTTGGAGTACCAGCTTCAAACTTATGAGGTAGACAAGCATATGTTGTTTTCTCAAAAGTAACTGTTTTGATCATCTCTCCTCCACCTTGATATGGGGGAAGTAAATTAAGCCAACTTTCTTTTCCATATAAAACACCTGTTCCTGTTGGTCCACATATTTTATGCCCTGAAAGTACATAAAAATCACAATCCAAGTCTTGAACATCTGGTTTTAAATGTGGAGTGGCTTGAGCACCATCAATTAGAACAGCTGCTCCTACTTGATGGGCTTTATCAATAATAGTCTGTATAGGGTTCACTGTACCAAGAGCATTAGAAACATGAGTGACAGCTACTATTTTTGTATTCTTATTTATAAGTGAATCTAACTTATCCAATACTAACTCCCCTTTTTCATTCATTGGAATCACACGTAGAATTGCACCAGATTGTTGCGCTGCAATTTGCCATGGTACAATATTAGAGTGATGCTCTAGATAAGAAATTAAAATTTCGTCTCCAGGCTTTAACAAGCTAGTAAATCCACTTGCTACTAAATTTATACCAAAGGTAGTTCCTGGAGTAAATATAATCTCATGTGAATGTTTTGAGTTCATGTGATTCTTTACCTTTTCTCTAGCTAGTTCATAAGCATCAGTAGCTAATTGGCTTAGAGTGTGAACTCCTCTGTGAATATTTGCATTATAAGTTTGATAGTAATCAATAATTGCCTGCTCTACTACTAAGGGTTTCTGTGAAGTTGCCGCATTATCAAAATATACTAAAGGTTTTCCATTAACCATTTCTTTTAGAATTGGAAAATCTTCTCTTATAGCTTTTATATCTAACATATTACTCGTCATTAAATTAGAAAAACGTCTTTGCACAATTTTACAAAAACAAATTTAATAGCAAAGATAACAATAAGTATACTTTTGAGTTCATAATTATAATTTAAAATTAATCTAAATATGTTTTGTGTATCTTTTAAAAAGATTCTACATTTGTTTTAATTTAGATTTAATTTAAATAAAACAACGATGCATAAAACTTACTTCCTTCTTTTACTAAGCCTATTAATGATGGCCTGTAACACAAAAGAAACTACGCAAACCAAAGAGAATGAACGAATTATATCCCTAAATGGTTCAATTACAGAAATTTTAGTTGAACTAGGTCAGCAACAAAATATTATTGCTGTAGACGTTACAAGTACTTATCCCTTAGATCTAAAACAGAATATTAAAGACTTAGGTCACGCTAATAAAGTAAACATAGAGAGCATTCTAGCTTTAGAACCAACAAGTATATATGCAACAAGCTCTGATTTAAACCAAAATACACTGGAGCAATTGGCTAAAACCAATATTCAGGTTGAAATAATTGAGCAAGATTTTTCTTTAGAAGGTACCAAATCAATGATTGAACAAGTAGCCAGATCCTTAAATAATGATACCTACTTAGCTTTAATAGACAAAATAGAGAGTCAATCAAAACAAATTACTATTTCTGAGAAATCTCCTAAAGTTCTTTTTATCTATGCACGAGGAGCCTCGACATTAATGGTTGCAGGAAACAATACTCCCTTAGATAAAATGATCACTTTAGCTGGGGGCCAAAATGCAGTACAAGGCTTCGATAATTACAAACCTCTTACCCCAGAATCACTAATAAATGCAAATCCAGATTATATTTTAATGTTCACCTCTGGACTACAAAGTGTAGGTGATATCAATGATGTACTACAAATAGAAGGTATATCACAAACCAACGCAGGCAAGAACGCTCGTGTTATTGCCATGGATGGACAATACTTAAGTGGTTTTGGTCCTAGAGTATCCCAAGCTATTTTAGAATTAAATCAATTAATTACTCAAGAGTAAACAAATATGAAGTCCAATCTATCCTCCTATTTATTACTGTTATGCGTTATCTTATTCATACTTGCACTATTTTGTATGTTTATAGGAGTATATGACTTCAGCAATAGCATTGAAAACACCTTATGGATGACTATCACGGATCACACGAGTCTTTCATCTGCCGAGAAGTTTGTTTTATTTGAATTGCGTTTACCACGAATACTCACAGCCATACTAGTCGGAGCTGCTTTAGCTATTTGTGGTACAAGTTTACAAGGATTATTTAAAAATCCCTTAGCAAGCCCTGATCTAATAGGTGTGACTGCCGGAGCAGTACTCTTTGCAGCAATAACCATTGTCCTGGGTTCCTATTTTAAAGATTGGCTTCCACAAATGGTGCGCTATTCTATCTTGAGTATAATGAGTTTTATTGGGGCTATTCTTACGATGAGCTTCGTCTATAAGATTTCGAACAAACAAGGTAAGACAAACATTGCGGTTCTATTACTTTCCGGAGTAGCAATTTCAGCTTTAAGTGGATCAATTACTGGTCTATTAACCTATATGTCTACAGATGAACAACTAAGGAATCTTACCTTTTGGACTCTTGGAAGTTTAGCTGGGGCTACCTGGACTAAGGTAATTATACTCACATGCGTAGTTATTCCCAGCATTGCAGTTTTAACAACTAAAGGCAAAGCTTTAAATGCGATGATGCTAGGAGAAAAAGAGGCACAACACTTAGGAATAAAAGTAGAAGTTGTAAAAAAACAAATCATAATATTAGGAGCTTTAATTGTTGGTACTTGTGTAGCTTTCACAGGTACGATTGGTTTTGTAGGCTTAATCATCCCCTACATTTTGCGTTTGATATTCCAATCTAATTATGTAATGATCTTACCTCTTTCTGTATTTTGCGGGGCTATATTGCTCTTATTAGCAGATACGATAAGTCGAACCTTAGTGCCTCCTTCTGAAATTCCAATTGGAATATTAACTTCGATTATTGGAGCCCCTATATTTATAACAATACTAATACGTTTTAAAAAATCTTTATAACTATGATTGAAGTAGAAAAATTAAATTTTAAAACAAAAAAATGTTATATAATAAAAGATATTGACTTTGAATGCCATAGTGGAGAATTCATAGCTGTAATTGGTCCAAATGGAGCAGGGAAATCTACTTTTATGAACCTTCTTTGTAATGAAATTCATCAAAAGAATAATGAAATTAAATTTAAAACCTGCCAATACGAAAAATGGTGCACTAAAGAATTACCTAAACACAAAACTAAGTTTTCTCAATCTTTTACTCACGACATTCCCTTAGATGTTCAACAAGTGGTATTAATGGGAAGATATCCCTACTTTGAAAGTAATCCTAGTCCTGAGGATTTAGAAGTTGTCGCACAAGCCATGGCATCACTGGATATAACTAAATACAAAAATACACAATACAATCATCTATCAGGGGGAGAGAAACAACGTGTACATTTGGCTAGAGTATTGGCTCAATTAAATAACAATATTGAAAAAAAACTTTTCTTTTTGGATGAGCCTTTAAATAATTTAGATGTTTTACATCAACATAATACACTGCAATTAATTAAAGAATTCACCTCCAAAGGCAATACAGCTATCGTAACGATACACGATTTAAATATTGCTGGACAATATGCTGATAAAATATTACTTTTAGATAAAGGAAAAAAAATAAAATATGATAAGCCTTCAATAGTTCTACAAGAGGAACTGCTATCCAAAATCTATCAGTTTCCATGTAAAGTAATTACACATCCTTTAAATAACAACCCGCTAATTCTATTTGGCACATAAAATTTTACTATGAATACAAAGATACAAGACTTAAAAAACCGTTGGGACGAGCTTCTAAAACAGAATCCCCATTTGCGTATTAGAAACGCGGCTGAACAACTAAATGTTAGTGAACTCGAACTACTAGCTACACAAATTGGCCAGAATGTGATTGTACTAAACCCAGAATTCAAAGCTATCTTATCACAAGTACAAAAACTAGGCAAAGTAATGGCTTTAACACGTAACGACCAATGTGTACATGAGAGAAAAGGGATATACGAGAACCCAGAATTCTCATCTAGCCATGTAGGCCTGTTTGTGAATCCTGATATCGATTTAAGAATCTTTTTAAATCAATGGGCATTTAGCTTAGTAGTAACAGAAGGCAGCGATGAAAAACAAAGAAAATCCTTACAATTCTTTGATAAACAAGGACAAGCACTACATAAAATTTACCTAACACAGCACAGTAACGTAGAAAGTTTTGAGGCTTTAGTAGAAACCTTTAGAGCCAAAGAACAGTACCAACTATTTCCTCTAGAACCAGCTAGTAGTCCAAAACCTGAACTACCGGATGACCAAATAGATAAACAAGGATTTAATACAGCATGGGAAGAACTTAAGGACACTCATGATTTTTTCATGTTACTAGGTAAATTTAAGATAAGCAGAACACAAGCCCTACGCTTAGCGCCAAGCAATTATTTTGCTAAACCTATTACTAAAGAGTCCATTGTTACAATGCTAGAACAAGCCGTAGACACCAAAACACCTATTATGGTCTTTGTGGGTAATAAAGGTATAATTCAAATACATACAGGACAAATATTTAAAACAATGTGGCATCAACAATGGTACAATATAATGGATCCTGACTTTAACATGCATCTAGCGATGGATAAAATTGACCAGGCTTGGATTGTGAGAAAACCTACTGTAGATGGAATAGTAACTTCTATCGAAGTTTTTGATAAAAATGGAGACATCATTGTCCAGTTTTTTGGACAAAGAAAACCAGGAATACCAGAATTAGAACAATGGAGAGATATTGTTGATACACTTTCCTAATAAACAAAAGAGGTTTCCTAAAGTTTTAAAAATGGTTAAAAAGTATAGACATACCCCAAAAAGCGCTTCACTTTTTGGGGTATTTTCTTATTTTTTTTTAATATTAAGCCAAGAGATAAAAACCCAAGCCCTTACTAACGCTATAATTCAAGCCACTTTTTATTTTTTTAAAATAGTTATCAACATTTGTTGGTAACTAATAGCATTTATTTTCAAAATAAATTTGATATTCAGAATAGCTAATTGTAGCTTAGCTAAAATAAGCCTTGACTTTACATCAAAAATTAACATCTTGTTTTTCAACAACTTGAGTAAAAAGGAAATGTTTTTAATATAAACATAGAGGCAAAGACTAAAATTACAGAATTTTTTAAAACACTTTATTGCTATGTCTATTTTTGATAAAAGAGTTAACTACAAACCGTTTGAATATCCAGGAGTCTATCAATTCACAGAAGCTATTAACAAATCGTTTTGGGTTCACAGTGAAGTAGATTTCACAGCCGATACACAAGATTTTCATTCTCATTTAACACCGCAGGAACAAAAGGCGATCAAACATAGTTTACTAGCTATTGCTCAAATCGAGGTAGCAGTAAAAACCTTTTGGGGAAATTTATATTTACACTTTCCAAAACCAGAATTTAATGGACTCGGAAGTACCTTTGCTGAATGTGAATTCAGACACTCAGAGGCCTATTCACGTCTACTTGATGTCTTAGGGTATAATGATGAATTCGAAGAATTACTAACTATCCCTGTTATTAAACAACGAGTAGAGTATTTATCTAGTGTTCTGGAGAATTCTAACAACAACACAGATAAAAAGAAATATGTAGTATCACTGATATTATTCTCTTTACTTATCGAGAATGTTTCTTTGTTTAGTCAATTTGCTATTATCTTATCCTTTACCAGATTCAAAGGATTAATGAAGAATGTGAGTAATATTATTGCCTGGACTTCAGTAGATGAACAAGTACATGCAAATGCAGGTATTTACATCATCAATGTTATCCGCGAGGAGTTTCCTGACTTTTTTGACAAAGAACTTATTGATCATGTTAATCAGGTGATCAACAAGTCTATTCAAATAGAGAGCGAAATTCTAGATTGGATTTTTGAATCTGGAGAAATAGAAACTGTTAGCAAGAAAGATTTATTGAACTTTATGAAATTTAGAGTAGATGATAGCATGACTAAAATTGGACTAGATAAAGTTTTCAATATATCTCAGCAAGAATATAAACCCATGGCTTGGTTTGAAGAAGAAGTATTCGCCAATAGCTTGGATGATTTCTTTGCTAAAAGGCCAGTAGACTATACCAAACATGATAAATCTATCTCAGCAGACGATTTATTTTAATTCTTTTAACTTACCCAAACCATCCAACTATGAATACCTTACCTCTTATAGACCAAGAAAATACCTCCACTGAATTTGAAAAATTATGGTGGAAGAACTCCGAAAGTGAACAAATATTAAACCGTGGATACCTGTTAAAAGGAGAAACTGTAGAAGGTGCAATTGATAGAATTTGTACAGCTGCTGCAAAACGCCTTTATAAACCCGAATTAAAAGAATCTTTCCAAGAAATGATTGAGCGTGGATGGATGAGTTTAAGTTCACCTATTTGGGCTAATATGGGAACAGAAAGAGGTTTGCCAATTTCGTGTTTTAATGTTCATATTCCTGATAGTATCGAAGGTATTACCCATAAATTAGGAGAGGTTATTATGCAAACCAAAATTGGCGGAGGAACTTCCGGATACTTTGGTAACCTAAGAGAAAGAGGAAGCGCAGTTACCGATAACGGTAAAAGCAGTGGAGCTGTAAGTTTTATGAAACTTTTCGATACTGCTATGGATACAATTTCTCAGGGTGGAGTAAGAAGAGGTGCATTTGCAGCATACTTGGATATTGATCACCCAGATTGTGAAGAATTCCTAAAGATAAAAAATATTGGTAACCCAATCCAAAATCTTTTCTATGGTGTGTGTATCCCAGATTACTGGATGCAAGAAATGATTGATGGTGATCAAGAAAAAAGAAGCTTATGGGCAAAAGTATTAGAGAGTAGACAACAAAAGGGAATGCCTTATTTATTCTTTTCTGACAATGTAAATGGACACAAACCTCAAGTTTATAAAGATTTAAACATGCGTGTAAATGCAAGTAATTTATGTTCAGAAATCATGTTACCATCCTCTGAAGATGAATCTTTTATTTGTTGTTTATCGTCTATGAATTTAGAATTATACGATGAATGGAAAGATACAGAAGCTGTTAAGCTTGCAATCTATTTTCTGGATGCCGTTTTACAAGAATTTATTGAAAAAACAGAAGGAAATTACTACTTAGCATCTGCTAACCGATTTGCTAAACGTCACAGAGCACTAGGCCTTGGTGTTTTAGGATGGCATTCATACCTTCAAAAGAATATGATCCCATTTGAAGGATTAGAGGCAAAAATGCTAACTAATAAAATCTTTGCAGATATCAGCACTAAAGCAGATAAAGCGTCTCAAGACTTAGCTAGAATCTATGGTGAACCAGAGCTCCTTAAAGGATACGGAAGAAGAAATACCACTACAATGGCTATTGCTCCTACTACCTCATCTTCAGCAATCTTAGGACAAACATCCCCTGGAATTGAGCCTTTTAGTAGTAACTACTATAAAGCAGGTTTAGCTAAAGGAAACTTTATGCGTAAGAACAAATATCTAACAGCTCTATTAGAATCAAAGGGTATTGACAATGAAGAAACTTGGAGAAATATTATGCTCTCTGGTGGTAGTGTTCAACAACTTACTGAATTAACACAAGAAGAAAAAGCAGTATTTAAAACCTTCAAAGAAATTAGTCAGTTAGAACTTATTCAGCAAGCAGGAATTAGACAAAAATATGTTGATCAATCTCAAAGTTTAAATCTTAATATTCCTTCTTCTTTACCAATAAAAGAAGTAAATAAATTAATGATTGAAGCTTGGTCACTAGGTGTTAAGACTCTATACTACCAACGTAGTCAAAGTGTATCTAAAGAAATGGTTACTAACTTAGTTAACTGTGTGAGTTGTGAAGCATAGCATATAAGCCGTTTTAAAGAACTCTAAAGCATTCTTGTAAAGACTATAAGGATTAATACTTAAAAACAGCAAAAAGCTCTATAAATAAAAAAAGACCATTTTAAAGAAAATGGTCTTTTTTTATTTATTATAATGTTTATCGCTATAAATCTAGGTCCATAGAAACACCTAATTTATTACCAATTATAGCCGAAACTTTGGTTTTTAATTCTGGAATTTTAATTGACTCAATTACTTGCTCAGTAAAAGCGTACATAAGTAAGGCTTTAGCCTCCTTTTGACCAATTCCACGTTGACGCATATAAAATAAGGCTTCCATATCTAATTGCCCAATAGTACAACCATGAGAACACTTTACGTCATCAGCAAAAATCTCCAATTGAGGTTTTGCATAAATGGTAGCTTTATCCGTTAATAAGATATTATTACTCTTTTGGAAACCATCTGTTTTCTGAGCAATCTTATCTACATAAATCTTACCGTTAAAAACTCCTACAGAGCTATCATCGTAAATACCTTTATAATTTTGATGACTCTCGCAGTTTGGCTCGTTATGTGAAACTAGAGTATAGTGATCCACATGCTGTTTACCTCCAATTAAAGTAATTCCCTTTAAAGTACTATCTATGTACTGCCCATTTTGATAATAGTTAAGGTTATTACGAGTTAATTTACCTCCAAAACTAAAAGTATGTACACTTACTCGTGTATTATCTTTTTGCTCTACATATGTATTGTCAATCAAAGAAGCATTTAGACTATCGTCTTGCAATTTATAGAAATCAATATTAGCTCTTTTCTCAGCAAATATCTCAGTAACTGCATTGCTAAGGACATTAGCTTGAGCGATACTTTGATGACGTTCGTAAATCTGAACAAATGAATTCTCTTGAGCAACAACAAGATTTCTTGGCTGTAAAAACAGGGCTTGATCTTGTCCGGTTGCTAAGTAAATTATTTGTATTGGCTTAGAAACCTCTTTACTCTTATCTACACTGATAAATACACCATGATTAGCATAAGCAGTATTTAAAGCAGTAAAGCTATCATTTCTATCACTTACTTGAGTATAGTATTTCTCAATACTTTCTTTGTATTGTGACTCTGTAAAAGCATCTGATAATAAAGAGATATGCAAACCATTCTCTGTATTAATATCAGATAATTCCGAAGAAAATACTCCATCGATAAAAATTAATTTATAACTATCTGTATCATTTAATACAAATGGTTTAACTAACTCTAAGTCTACCGATGAATTAGAATTTGTAAGGCTAAAATCATTATTTAATGTTGATTTTAGGGAAGTGAACTTCCAAGCTTCCTCTTTTTTAGTAGGAAATCCCTTTTCAGAAAAGATCTTTAAAGCTTCTAAACGAATATCCTTTAAAACAGAATGTTCTGCTTTCAATTCTTTATTAAAATCTTCGAAAGATGTTATTAATTTATCTTTAAGTTCCATGTTTTTTCAATTAGATTAAAATGATTTAAAAAATTAGATTACAACTACACTAAAGAGTCTTTAATCCAATCATATCCTTTTTCCTCTAATTCTAAAGCTAATTCCTTACCTCCTGTTTTTACAATTTTTCCATCATATAAAACGTGTACGAAATCAGGAACGATATAATCTAATAAACGTTGATAGTGTGTAATCAAAATTACCGAATTGTCTTTGCTTTTTAACTTATTCACTCCATTAGCTACAATTCTTAAAGCATCAATATCTAACCCTGAATCTGTTTCATCCAAAATTGCGATTTTTGGCTCTAACATTGCCATTTGGAAGATTTCATTTCTCTTTTTCTCTCCACCTGAGAATCCCTCATTTAAAGAACGAGATAAGAATTTTCTATCTATTTCTAATAATGCTGCTTTCTCTTTGATTTGTTTAAGCATGTCACTAGCTGGCATTTCTTCTAAACCTTTTGCTTTTCTAGTTTCATTAATAGCTGTTCTAATAAAGTTAGTAACCGAAACCCCAGGAATTTCTACTGGATACTGAAAAGATAAGAAAATACCTTTGTGCGCTCTCTCTTCAGGATCTAACTCTACAAGATCTTCGCTATCCAAGATAATCTCACCTTGAGTAACTTCAAAAGCTTCGTTTCCAGCAATAACAGAAGATAGCGTACTTTTTCCAGCACCATTAGGTCCCATAATAGCATGTACTTCACCTGGTTTTACTTCTAAGTTAATACCTTTTAATATTTCTTTATCGTCAACACTTGCGTGTAAGTTTTTTATCTGTAACATAAGATTTTTTAATTTAAAATTGTGAGAATGTAAATTGAAATTTGAAATAGTTGGCTTAACCAACACTTCCTTCTAAAGAAATTTCTAATAACTTTTGCGCTTCAACTGCAAATTCCATTGGAAGTTTATTCAATACTTCTTTAGAGAATCCATTAACGATCAAAGCAATTGCTTTCTCTGTGGATATACCTCTTTGATTACAGTAAAAAATTTGATCTTCACCGATTTTACTTGTTGTCGCCTCATGCTCAATTTGTCCCGTTGAATTCTTTGAGTCTATATAAGGGAATGTATGTGCTCCACATTCATTACCCATTAATAAAGAGTCACACTGAGAGAAGTTTCTAGCATTCTCAGCCCTTGAACCAATAGATACAAGTCCTCTATAACTATTTTGAGATTTCCCTGCAGAAATTCCTTTTGAAATAATAGTACTCTTTGTATTCTTACCTAGATGTATCATCTTGGTACCTGTATCGGCTTGTTGATAGTTATTGGTTACAGCAATGGAGTAAAATTCACCAATTGAATTATCCCCTTTCAAAATACAAGAAGGGTATTTCCAAGTTACTGCAGATCCTGTTTCTACTTGTGTCCATGATATCTTAGCGTTTGTCTCGCAAAGTCCACGTTTTGTAACAAAGTTAAAAACACCACCTTTACCACTAGCATCTCCAGGGAACCAGTTCTGTACGGTCGAGTATTTAATTTCTGCATCATCTAATGCTATTAACTCAACTACAGCAGCGTGCAATTGATTTTCATCTCTTGAAGGTGCAGTACATCCTTCTAAGTAAGAAACATAGCTACCTTGATCAGCAATAACTAAAGTACGCTCAAACTGTCCTGTGCCCGCTTGATTAATTCTAAAGTATGTAGATAACTCCATTGGACATCTTACTCCTTTTGGAATATAACAGAACGATCCGTCAGAGAACACAGCTGAATTTAAAGCTGCGTAAAAATTATCCGTTCTAGGAACAACAGTACCTAAATACTTTTGTACTAATTCTGGGTGTTCTTTAATAGCCTCCGAAATAGAACAAAATATAATTCCTTTCTTAGCTAGAGTATCTCTAAAAGTAGTAGCAACAGATACAGAGTCAATCACAATATCCATTGCAACTCCTGCTAATCTCTTTTGCTCTTCTAAAGAAATTCCCAATTTATTAAAAGTATCTAACAACTCTGGATCTACCTCATCGATACTATCATATTTAGCAGCCACTTTGGGTGCTGAATAGTAAGAAATCGCTTGGAAATCCGGTTTTTCGTACTTTACGTTGGCCCATTCAGGCTCATCCATTTTTTGCCAAGATCTAAAAGCCTCAAGACGCCATTGTGTCATCCACTCTGGTTCTTGCTTCTTTTTAGAAATAGCGATTACAATATCTTCGTTTAAACCAATAGGAAATGTCTCTGATTCGATATCAGTATAGAATCCATATTCATATTCCTTGGTTTCTAATTCTTTCTTTAAATCTTCTTCTGTATACTTGCTCATATTTTAATCCTTAAAAGCAATACGCAATTACGCTTTTAGTTAAACTAATTACTTATTTTCTAATAGAACAATTGTGTGATTTGGTTCTATTTTCCTTGTAGTTATAATGAAAAGCTTTCTCCGCATCCACAAGTTCTACTTGCGTTAGGGTTATCAAAATAAAAACCTTTTCCATTTAGTCCTCCAGAATATTCTAAAGTTGTTCCTACTAAATATAAAAAGCTCTTTTTATCTACAACAATCTTCACACCGTTGTCTTGAAAAACTTTATCATTTTCATTTGTTTCTTTATCAAATTTTAATTGATAAGAAAGCCCAGAACAACCTCCACTGGTCACTCCGACACGTACATAATCTTCTACTGAATTAAAACCTTCATCCTCCATTAGAAGTGCTACGCGTTTTCTAGCTAAATCGGAAACTTTTATCATACGTTGTTTAATCGAGATTAATTCTAAAAATCTATCTGCAAAGGTATTATAAAAAAATGGTTTATAGTAGTAACTAACATATTTATAACGATTGGAAGTATTAATACTATTATCACTAAATTCTATCGCAAGATTCTTATAATAATTATCACTATTAATTGAATTACAAGAATTAAGTGTTTATTTGTTAACCCTTTATAAACCTAATATAAAGTTAATTTATACCTTTTTCTTCTAAATTAGGGGGTTAATTCACTGTTGAAAACTAGCAGAATAAACCGCCTTATTCTACATCATTAAGTTAACATTTTAGTGCTGTATTTACCAGAACAGTCTTTTTTATATTGTACCACTTATTTAATTTGTTTATTTTGCGATACGAAACTATAAAAACGTCAATTTATGAAACTATATAGCATTGAGAGCGGTAACTTTAAACTAGACGGGGGTGCTATGTTTGGAGTAGTTCCCAAGAGTATTTGGAATAAAACCAATCCAGCTGATAATAATAATCTTATTGACCTTGCAGCACGTTTATTATTAATAGAAGATAAGGGGCGCTTAATTCTATTAGATACAGGAATGGGAAATAAACAATCTGAAAAGTTTTTTGGTTACTATAGCCTATGGGGAGATTACACTTTAGAAAACTCTTTGAAGCAGTATGGATTTTCTCCAGATGATATTACGGATGTTTTTTTAA
Source organism: uncultured Flavobacterium sp. (assembly GCA_947632215.1). Lineage (GTDB taxonomy): Bacteria > Bacteroidota > Bacteroidia > Flavobacteriales > Flavobacteriaceae > Flavobacterium. Next base: position 19,085 of record CANROJ010000019.1, read on the forward strand.
CCCACCTACATTTTGATCATGTAGGAGGAGCAGTAAATCACAATGCTAATAAGACAGGATACGTAAATGCTTTTAAGAATGCAGTATACTGGACTAACAAATCTCATTGGCAATGGGCCACAGAACCTAACCCAAGAGAAAAAGCTTCCTTTTTATCAGAAAATATTTTACCAATACAACAAAGCGGAGCATTAAACTTTATTGAGCGTCCTGAACTTGATATTTATGAAAACTCTCCTTTAGGGTTCGATATATTTTTTGCAGATGGTCATACAGAAAAGCAAATGATACCCATTATTCGATATAAAGATAAAACAATAGCTTATACAGCAGACCTACTACCTACTGCAGGACATATTCCATTACCTTATGTAATGGGCTATGATACAAGACCTCTTTTAACACTTGCAGAAAAGGAAAAATTCCTAAACATGGCAGCTAAAGAAAATTGGTACTTATTTTTAGAGCATGATGCACATAATGAAATTATCACAGTTCAAGAAACAGAAAAAGGAATTAGATTAAAAGATACTTACCTAGCAAGTGAGATCTTAATCTAAATATCTACATATTATTCATCTATTCATTTTTACAAGATAAATTAAAACTAAACTATCATAATGAAACTTATTAAACCCATCTATCTTTCTGCTACACTAGCCTTAGCCTTAGCAAGTTGCAGTTCTACAAAGAATGTTAGCCCTTTATTACCTATAACAGACTTTGAAACCTTATCTAAAAGAAATACACCATTGAGTGATACCGATTTTAATCGCTGGAGTCACTTAGACATTCAAACAGATTCTGTTCCTGGAATGTCTGTAGATAAAGCTTATGAACTACTATTACAAAACAAGCCTCTACCAAATAAAATAGTAGTTGCTGTTATAGACTCAGGTATTGAAATTGACCATGATGATTTAAAAAATCACATCTGGGTAAATATTAAAGAAATTGCTAATAATAACACCGATGATGATAATAATGGTTATATCGATGATATAAATGGTTGGAATTTCTTAGGAGACGCAGTACATGAGAACGTTGAATTAACACGTATCGTAAAAAGAGGTGATGACGGTTCCAAACAATACAAAAAAGCTTTAAAGGAATATAATGAGGAAAGAGCAAAAGCTTTAGAAACCAAAGAAAGAGCTCAAAAGTTACAAGCAGACAATCTTCTTTTAGCTGAGTACTTAGATACACAAGATTATACATTAGAACAAGTACAGGGCATAACTTCTGATGCACCACAAAATATTATTCAAGCTAAAGAGGCAATTGAAAAAGTACTAAAAGATGGAAGATCTTTAAAATGGGTAGCTAGTTATGCAGATAACGCTGGAGCAAAACTAAAGCATCATTATAATGTAGATTTTGATGGAAGAAGTATTGTAGGGGATGATCCAACAGATATTAATGATCGCTTTTATGGAAACAATGATGTTTTGGGATCTGTAAGAAGCGAAGCAACCCATGGAACACACGTTGCAGGTATTATTGCTCAGAGTAGAAATAATGATCTTGGTGGAGATGGTGTAGCTTCAGATGTAACTAGTATAATGACATTAAGAGCAGTACCAGATGGAGATGAATACGATAAAGATATTGCTTTAGCTATTCGTTATGCAGCTGATAATGGAGCTAAAGTTATAAACGGTAGTTTTGGAAAATACTACGAACAAAATAGCCAATGGGTACGTGATGCTATTGTATATGCTCAAGAGAAAGATGTTTTAATCGTGGTTGCAGCAGGAAATGATGCAAAAGATTTAAATATTGAAGGTGGAATAGATAGATATCCAAACGATAATGTTGGAATGGGACCTGAGGTATCTGACAACTTTTTAGTAGTAGGTGCTCTTTCACCTGAATTAGGAGAAAAAATGGTAGCTCCATTTTCTAACTACGGACACTATGATGTGGATGTTTTCGCCCCTGGGGTTCAAATATATGCAACTGTGCCAAATAATAAATATAATAAATTGTCTGGTACATCAATGGCTTCACCTAATACGGCAGGAGTTGCTGCTTTGATTCGTGCTTATTATCCTGAATTTACAGCATCTCAAGTTAAAAAGATTTTAAAAGACTCTGGAGTTAAAATCAATATGGATGTGGTAGTTGGAAGAGATAAAGAAGTAAGAAATTTCCAATCTATTTCTACTTCTGGGTCAGTTGTAAATGCATACAACGCTCTTCTATTAGCAGAGAAACTAGCAAAAAACAAATTGTTCTTAAACAAATAAAAACTTTATAACTCGTATGGAATTCAAACCTTCTATGCGAGTTATATTTTAAACCCTTTTTATGAAAAAAATATTACTATCTATTACTGCTACAGTATTTAGTTTGTTTTTAGCTTCAGCTCAAAACAATCCCAACCCTGGTTACTGGCAACAACATGTAGATTATGAAATGGATTTAAAGGTAGATGTGAAAAAATTTACCTATTCTGGAACACAAAAATTAATTTATAGCAATAACTCAAACGATACTTTAAAAAAGGTTTTCTTTCATTTGTATTACAATGCATTCCAACCATATAGCGATATGGATGCTCTACTTTCTAGTATAGCTGATCCAGATTCAAGAATGGTAGATACAAAAACTGTAAGAGGTAGAACAATTAAAGAAAGTAGAATTACCAAACTAAAATCGGATGAAATTGGATTTTTAAATGTTACTAATTTAAAACAAAATGGTACTCCTGTTCAAAGTAGAGTAGTTGGAACAATATTGGAGGTGTTTTTACAACATCCTATTCTACCAAATTCGAGTACAGAATTCACTTTAAATTTTGATGGACAAGCACCTAAAATGATACGTCGATCTGGACGAGAGTCAAAAGAAGGTGTTGCTCTTTCTATGGCACAGTGGTTTCCTAAAATGGCAGAATATGACTTTGAAGGTTGGCATGTAGAACAATATTTAGGAAGAGAGTTTCATAGTGTTTGGGGTGATTTTGATGTAAAAATTACTATCGATAAGAACTATACTTTAGGAGGTACAGGTATACTTGTAAACAACAATGAAATTGGACATGGATATCAAGATGACCCTTCCATTCCAGTACCGGTGAAAAAAGACAAAAATTTAACTTGGCACTTTAAGGCAAAAAATGTTTTAGATTTCACATGGGCCGCAGATAATGACTATATTCATGATATCTATCCTGGTCCAAATAATGTTAAACTGCATTTCCTATACAAAAACGATCCTGAAATAATCGAAAATTGGAAGAATCTACAACCAGTAACAGCTGATTTAATGACTTTTTTCAATGAAAACGTAGGCCTGTATCCATACAGTCAGTATTCTGTTATTCAAGGTGGAGATGGAGGAATGGAGTATTCTATGTGTACATTAATTACAGGGAAAAGAAACTTTGCTAGTTTAATTGGAGTTACAGCCCATGAACTTGCACATAGCTGGTTTCAACAAACTTTAGCTACCAATGAAACTAAACATGAATGGATGGATGAAGGCTTTACATCCTTTATTTCTGACTTGGCAGTAATGCAGATATTAGATAAAGATAAGCAAGAAGATATTAATCCATTTGGATCAACATATAAAAATTATTATAACCTAGTGGCAAAGGGAATGTTAGAACCGTTGTCTACACACTCCGATCACTATTTAACCAATCGTGCTTACTCTACCTCAGCTTATAGTAGAGGTTCAATATTTTTAACGCAGCTTGCATACATTATCGGCTGGGATAATATGATGGCTACTTTGAAACAATTCTACAGTGACTATCAATTAACTCATCCGACTCCTAATGATTTTAAACGCACTGCTGAAAAGGTTACCGGAGCAAACTTAGACTGGTACATGATCGATTATACACTTACCAACAATACGGTTGATTACGCTATTCAATTTGTAGAAGAAGTTCAAAAAGGACAATCAATTGTTACTTTAGAAAGAATTGGTCGTGCAGGGATGCCAATAGATATACTTGTTACTTACCAAGACGGCACCATGGAAACATTCTATATTCCTTATTCTTCGATGTTCTGGACTAAACCAAATCAATACAGTCAATTAGAATACAGTACATTGGAACCTTGGGGATGGGCTCAGCCACAATACAAATTTATAATTAATAAGCCTAAAAGTTCAATTAAATCTATTATGATAGACCCTAGTCAATTTATGGCCGATGTCAATCAAGAAAACAATATTTACCAAAATTAAAAAAAGCCACGTGTAAGTGGCTTTTTTTTATATTTATTGTCAAGCTTTATTTAACTTTGTTGCATGAATGTAAATACTAGTTTCCAATATTCTAAACAAGAAAAACTTAAGAGTCATATTGTTATTGATTCTTTATTTGTTGATGGTAAAACTGTTAGTAAATATCCACTGCGAATTGTCTATGTGGCAACCGATAATAAAGAAAACTTACCTTTAAAAGTTGGTGTATCGGTATCCAAAAGATATTTTAAAAAAGCTGTAGATAGAAACTATTTTAAAAGACTACTTAGAGAAGCTTATCGTCTAAATAAAGACCTTTTGTTGCAAAACATAGATCAACCTTATGCACTAATGCTTTTTTATCAAACCAAAGATAAGCTAACCTTTGAACAGATAAATGATAAAATGATTCAGCTTTTTGAAAAATTTGCACTACAAATAAAATCTTCATCCAAATAAGTTATTAGTCTTTAGGTAATGATACATTGGTAAATTATTTGTATTTTAACCTAGTTATACTTATTCACTTTTTAATTGATTAATGACTATGCTAAAAGAAATTTTTACTATCGACCCTTCAACATCAGATGTACATCCATCATTTTTACTACATGGACAACCTAATTTCAGAGATTTAGGAGGCTACAAAAACGTTGATAACAAAAAAGTTAAAACAGGGTTAGTCTATCGCTCTGGACAATTAAATGACTTAAACCAACAAGATATTCTTCTTTTAGAGCAATTAGAATTACATACCATTGTTGACTTTAGAAGTACACAAGAAATTGCTAGTAAAAAAAATCAAATACCACCAACAGTTAAAAATATAATTGAATTATCTATTGATCCAGGAAATTTATCTTACAGCAATATTGAAAAGATGATACAGCAGGGGGATACAGCAGCTTCAGAGCAATTCTTAATGGATATTAATCAACAACTAGTGCTAGATAATCAAAATCAATATAAAGCCTTCTTTGAGCTTTTAAACAAGTCGTCAAATATGCCATTATCTTTTAATTGTACTGCTGGTAAAGATAGAACTGGATTTGCTGCTGCGTTATTTTTAAGTGCATTGAATGTTAATATAGAGCTTATCTACACCGACTATTTACAAACTAACAAAAGAGTAGAAAGCTATGTCAAAAAATTAATTGACACTTACAATTTAAAAGATCCACAACAAATACAAGTTGTACAAAACTTAATGAGTGTCAAGAAGAGTTATTTACAAAGCGCATTTCAAACTATTGAACAACATTACGACTCTGTAGAAAACTATTTAAAACAGGTTTTACAAGTAGATACGCATTATTTACAAAAGATCTACCTAGAAGATTAAAACTCCTCTTAAAAGACATAAATAAAAAACGGTAGGCCTATCATATGATAGGCCTACCGTTTTTTATTTAATAAGCTATATAGCTTGAATTCTCAATTTCATCCCTGGTTGCAAAGCATCACTTTCCTGCATGTTATTCCAGGTTTTAAGTTTAGCAATTGTTACTCCATTGAATTTTTTACTAATAGAATACAATGAATCTCCTTTTTTTACTGTGTAAAAAGAATTTCCAGTTGGTTGAGCAACTACTGATCTTCCAACAATTAATTTTTTACCTGGATAAATTAAATTACTTTTTAATTTATTCATAGTCTTTAATTCTGCCACACTAAGTCCGTACTTTTTAGCGATAATACCAACACTCTCCCCTCTTTTTATAGTATGATATTTGGAATTCACATTAGAACTTGCAACCATACTACTAGTTGAGGTGTAATTAGGCTGCTCTTTTTGGGCATCAACCAAATCCAGATACTTATAGATTTGATTCTCATTACTAGTTAATATCCCAATTTTTTCAATTGGTAAGCGAATAAAATTATGCTTATCCTTAATGTAAGGAACTGTTTTTAATTTATAGGTAGGATTTAAAAATTCAATCTCACTTTGTGGTAAATCAAGTATGTCTGATAATTGTTCAAAACTTATCATTTGTTTTAAAGCAATTGTATCTGTTTCAACTAAAGCATAAGAGCTGGAAGAACTAGCTTGAATACCATGTTCTTTTGCATACTCAAAAACATACATGGTAGCGTAAAAAGCGGGAAGATAATTTTGAGTTTCTTTAGGTAAATTAGGACGAATATTCCAGTAGTTTTTCTGTCCTTGAGAACGTCTTATAGCCTTTGCAACGTTTCCAGGACCAGCATTATAAGAAGCTAAAGCCAAATCCCAATCTCCAAATATATTATAAAGATCCGATAGAAAATTAGCAGCTGCCTCTGAAGACTTAACAGGATCACTTCTCTCATCTATAAAGGAGTTAACTTCTAAGTTGTATTGTTTACCTGTTGCATACATAAACTGCCAAAGCCCAGTGGCTCCTACTCGACTTCTAGCCTCTGGATTAAGAGCTGATTCTACAATAGCTAAATATTTCACCTCTAAAGGAATATTATAATGGGCTAACTTCTCTTCAAAAAGTGGAAAATAATACTCCGATAATCCTATTAATCTTTCAAAAGAACGCTTTCTATTCTTTAAAAAAGATTTTATAACTTTCTCTAAAACAGGATTATACTCAATTACGAATGGTGTCTTTTGATTTAAGGCTTCTAATCTTTCCTTTAAAACTTCTGTTGTGAGTTCGTCATAAATATCATCACTATAATCAAAGTCAATTTGTGTGAGATCTTGTTCCATATCTCTGAAAAGATCTTGATTCATTACCTCATCTAGCCAACGTTTTTCAATAGAGGCGCTAGCAATATGATCTACAAAAGTTTGTTTGATAGAGTCTAAATATACTTTTGCATCTATATCAGCGATAACTTCACTGTTTATTTGTTGTGTTGGTTCTTGCCCACTTACTCCTATGGAAAACAAGCTTATACCTAATAAACATAATCCTTTATAATTCATATTTTCGTACCATTTGACAAAGGTGTTCTAATCTTCAGATTAGAACACCTTTAAAAGTGATTATTATTGTTCAATTGCTTGAATTCCAGGTAAAACTTTTCCTTCTAACATCTCTAACATCGCCCCACCTCCGGTAGATACATAACTCATGTCTTTTGCTAAATCAAATTGTTTTACAGCAGCCACTGAGTCTCCTCCACCTACTAGAGAAAATGCTCCGTTTTTAGTAGATCTAGCAATAAACTCACCTAAAGTAACTGTACCTTTAGCAAAAGATTCTATTTCAAAAACACCCAAAGGCCCATTCCATAAAATTATTTTTGATTCCATAATTACAGGCTCTAAAGCTTCTAATGTTTTAGGTCCAACATCTAATCCCATCCATCCTTGTGGAATATTGTAGGCATCCACAATTTGAATATTTGCATCAGCTGAAAATGCATCAGCTGCAACAATATCAACAGGTAAGTGAACTTGAACATTTTTATCTTTAGCCTTTTGCAGAATTTCTAAAGCTAGAGATAGTTTGTCATCCTCCACTAAAGAGTCTCCAATATTACCACCTAATGCTTTAATAAAAGTAAAGGTCATTCCTCCTCCAATAATCATATGATCAATCTTATCTAGAATATTTTCGATAATAGTAATTTTAGAAGAAACCTTTGAACCACCTAAAACTGCAGTAACTGGTTTGTCTGTGCTATTTAAAACTTTATTTAAACTTTCTATTTCCTTAGCTAATAGATAACCATAGCATTTAGCATCTTTAAAGAATTGTGCTACTACAGTTGTCGAGGCATGAGCCCTGTGAGCTGTTCCAAAAGCATCATTAACATAAAAATCAGCTAATTCAGCTAATTGCTTTGCAAAATCAACATCACCTTGCTCCTCTTGGTTATAAAAACGTAGATTTTCCAATAAGATAACATCACCAGGATTACTGTTTTCAATAGCTTCTTTTACTTTATCCCCTATACAATCTTGAACAAAAACAACAGGCTTACCTAAAATTTCTTGTGTTTTAGAAACAATATGTTCCAAAGAATACTTTGAATTAACTTCACCTTTAGGACGTCCCAAGTGAGACATCAAAATTGCAACTCCTCCGTCTTTAGTAACTTTGTCTATAGTAGCTTTAGCTGATTCAATTCTATTGGTATCCGTTACGTTACCATTTTCATCTAAAGGAACATTGAAATCCACACGGATCAATACTTTTTTATCTTTGAAATTATAATTATCTACTGTTTTCATAGTTTTAAATATTCTGCATTTATGTTAATACTACAAATATAATTATTTTTATTAATCCAATAATGCAGAAAGCTAATACTCAATTGTTTTACTAAATCTATTATACATCATTTACGTTAAAAATAAATATTTTACCTAATATGCAATTGTTTTTAGCTCCAATACAATAACGCTATATCAAAATCAGACTAACTTATTTGTGTTTTTAAGTAAAAATTAAGTTATCTAGCCAAAAATCTTACATATAAGCTCACTTGTAATTAAAGAATTATTTACTTTATATTTGCTTTATGAAGCTAACACAAATCATTGGTCAAAATGACATCAAGAAATCATTAATAGAAAACGCTCAAAGAGGTAGAATACCTCATGCGCAGCTTTTTATTGGGCCAGATGGAAGTGGAACGTTGCCTATGGCAATTGCTTATGCAAAACATATTCTTTGCAGCTCCAAAACTGATTCTGCCTCCTATGAGGCGTGTAATCTAAAGTTAACTAATCTATCTCATCCTGATTTACATTTTGTTTTTCCTGTAAGTACTACTGAACAAATAAAGAAAAACCCTAGCTCAGATCAGTTTCTAGCTCAGTGGATATCATTTCTTAAACAAAATGCCTATGGTAATTTATTTGATTGGTATACTCACATAGATATTCAAAATAAACAAGGACAAATTGGAGTAGATGAAGCTCTTCAAATCACTAAAAAATTAGCTTTAAAATCTTATGAAGGAGGATATAAAGTTATGATAATATGGATGGCAGATAAACTCAATATAGAGGCTTCAAACAAGTTATTAAAGCTTTTAGAAGAACCACCTTCCAAGACAGTTTTTCTTTTAATAGCAGAGAATCAAAAAAATATCCTTCCAACTATTTTGTCGCGTTGCCAAATTATAAACTTTCCTGTTTTAGACACTCAGGATATTGCAACAGCCTTAATGCAACAATACACTTGTTCGCAGCAACAAGCTCTTAGCATCTCTAAGCAAGCTCAAGGAAACTATAATAAAGCGCTTAAACTACTAAAGGATAAGGATAAAGTTGCTCCATTTGAAAAATGGTTTGTTCAATGGGTTAGAGCTGCTTTCAAAGCCAAGGGTAATCCAGCAATAGTCCAGGACTTAATATTATGGAGTGAAGAACTTTCAAGTCTAGGTAGAGAAGAACAAAAACAATTTTTAGAATTTTGCATTGAATTATTCAGACAAGCATTATTATGCAATTATAAAACTACAAATTTAGTTCACTATCAAACAACAGTAGAAAACTTTCACATAGAGAAGTTTGCTCCATTTGTAAATGGTTCTAATATAATTCCAATTTATCAGGAACTATCTCAGGCCATATATCATATCGAAAGAAATGGAAGTTCGAAAATGATATTCATGGACCTTTCTTTAAAATTAACTAGATTGATTCATAGAAAATAGAATCAATCTAGTTGATTTAAAAAATTGTTTTAGTATTTTACTTCTAATTATTCCTTAACAATAGAGCTTTGAAATAACCTTAATTCCTCCCAGGTATAATCATCGCTAACAATAGCTTTTATTTCCGTTAAACTCTTATCTGAGTGCTTTTCAAATATTTGGGATAATTCCTTTATTTTGATTGGCGGCAAAACTTCCTTCACATCAATAACACCATCTTTAATTAATTTAGCTATGTGAGAACTTATAGTGGTGGTAGTTAACTTACGTATTTGAGCAATCTCCTGAATATTCTTACCTGTTTTGTAATACTCTAAAGTAATAGTTACCGTTGGTTTTTTTTGTTGTTTCTGAGTAGTTTTAGAAGAACTATAGGCAGATAAATCTTGGTCTTGGTCGTTAAAATCTAAATGAGTGCTTCTAATCATTGTAGCAATATTAACTAAATGATTAATTTTATACTCTTGAATTTCCTGCATACTTAGAGTTTCTTTAGATACAGTACCTCCTGAATGAACTAAATCAAGCATTTTTAAGGCTTTCTTCATCTTTAAAACCCTTGGTAATAAATCATCCTCTAAAACTACAAGTTCTTCATAAAAAGCCTTTAAATTACGTTTACCTTTAACTTGTGCAATAGTAAAGAGTAATTCAAATACTAGGTGATCCATAGTTGGAAAAAAGTATTCATAGGCTTTGTGTACTCTTTGGATTATAAACTCAGAACGAAAAGGCTCACTATAAAATAGACTATGTAATTGTTTTACAAAATTATTGGAGTGTACTAACATATTATCAATAGCTTTAATGCTTTTATCTATCCATGCTTTGTAAGCCAATTTAGGACTCTTTTGAGCTTCGGATACAAAAGTATTAGCATGTGTATGCCATAAATGAGAAAGGCTATTCCATGAATAAGTATCTTTTAAAAACTCCGCTAGAAATTCTCTTTTTCTATTACCCAGCTCTAATTCTAAATAATCATCAGAAGCTTTATTACTAGCGAAATGCATGACGTCTTGATCGTTGATTAATCCGTTCATTTGTATACCAGACAATAAAACTAACCCCTCTAAAGAGCGTAACCTAGATAATGCTACATAAGCTTGTCCCGGTAAAAATACATTTGATACATCTAGCACCGCTTTATCAAAAGTCAAACCTTGACTCTTATGTACTGTAATTGCCCAAGCTAGCTTTAAAGGGTACTGGGTAAAAGTACCTAAGACTTCTTCTTTGACTTCTTTGGTATTTTCATCTATAGAATACTTAATATTCTCCCACTCATACTTATCTACTTCAATACTAACTTTCTCTTCAGGGAATTCTACTACAATATGTTGTGCTGCTAAAGATTTGATAACCCCCATTTTTCCGTTATAAAAATTCTTCTCTAAGGATAAATCGTTTTTTACAAAAATTACTTGAGCACCAACTTTAAGAGTTAAAACCGATTCCAAAGGATATATCTTCTCTGGAAAATCACCAACAATTTCAGGAATATATGTAAATTCTTTTGTCTTTAAAGAATTTAAAGCTTGCTCATTGATAGCATCTGCTTTTGCATTATGAGTACTTAAAGTAATATATCCAGGATTTTTCATAACATCAAAACCAGGTTGTATGTACTTATTTAGACTTTCTATATCCGTTGATGTTACTGTATTATTCCTTAAATTATTTAAAATAGAAATAAAAGTTTGGTCACTTTGTCTGTAAATGGTTTCTAACTCTATATAGACAGGTAAATTATTTCGTACTACTTCGGCATGGAAAAAAAAGACTCCATCGTAATATCTTTTTAAAATCTCCCATTCTTGATTCTTAACCACAGGAGGAAGTTGTAATAAATCTCCAATAAATAAAACTTGAACCCCTCCAAAAGCTTTCTTGTTTCTTCGTACAAATTGTAACATGAAATCCATAGCGTCTAAAACATCACAGCGCAACATACTAACTTCATCAATAACAAGAAGCTCCATATTCTTAAATAAAGATCTCCTTGCGTTATTCATGCGCATATGTTTTTTTAAGCTAACTCTATTCTCAATTTTGATCGAATCATCAAACATTGGTGGATTTACAGAATCAGGTATAAAGCTACCAAAGGGCAAATGGAAAAAGGAATGTATAGTAACACCTCCAGCATTTAAAGCCGCAATACCAGTAGGTGCGACAATAACAGCGTTCTTATGTGTAGTTCTAATAATTTCTTTAAGCAGTGTAGTTTTTCCCGTTCCTGCCTTACCTGTTAAAAAAATATTTTGATTGGTCTGATTTATAAAATCTAGAACATACTGAGCTTGCCTGGAGAAAGTAGTCATTGTAATTAGTTTTTACAAAGTTCAACAAAATAATCTATATCTATAGTACAACAAACTCTACTTTGGAAAGATAGTTAGTGATATATCAAAAAAAAAGAGGAATCAAATTCCTCTCTTTCTTTTAACTATAAAAGTATCTTATTTAGTTATTTTGCGCATTTTCACTCACTGGAGCTGTTTTTGCAGTTGAATCGTAACTAGCATTCAACTCCTTTACAATCTGATCTGTAATATTATATTGTTCCTTTGCAAAAATAACAGTTGAAGCATCTTCAGTATTGAAAACATAATCTAAATTATTCTTCTTAGCATATTCGGCAATATGGTTCTTCATTTTAACTAATACATCTTCCATAGCTTTTCCACTCTCCTCGTTTAAGGACTGCATTAAAGCTTGTTGTTTGTACTGTAATTCTTGTTCCTTTTTTTGCAGCTCCTGAGCTTTATTTTGTGCCCAAGCTTGTCCTTTAGCAGCAGCATTCTTTTGAAAAGATTCTACCTCTGTTTGAAAAGAAGTAATCTCTGCTTGAAAAGCCTCTCCCTCTTTTTCTGACTTAGCCTTAAATTGAGTTTCAAGTTCCTTAACTTCATTAGATTCTTTAATAAGAATATTTGAATCTACATATGCAGTTTTAAATTCAGTTGTACCACTAGGATTATTACATGCCATAAACATGGCAGCTATTCCTAACATTAAAATACCTTTTTTCATTTCCGTTTTATTTAATACGTAAAAATAGTAAAAGTTTTAAATGAATAAGAAAAAATATCATTTATAATAAAAATCTATTACAAATAAAATAAAAATAAATAAAATTTATATAAAACTACTCTATTTAAAGCTAATACCATTATTTTCTACCTCTGGCCTAATAGATTTCACTATACGTCATTAAAAGCTGCTTAAATCGCCTTAAAATGATTTTTAGACTTAAATCTCTATAAAATTGTACAATTTAATCCTTTTCAAAAATATATGTTATCGAAGAGTAGTTCAAATTACTTTTTGCGCGTACGTTTGATTTTAATCCTATCCAAAACGCTTTTAGCCAATTTTTCTTTCCTGTCTTATATTCCTCGGATAATAAACTAACATAAAAACTATCAAAAACTAAAGGGTATAATCCTTGAATAGAAAAATTGTATTTAGCAAATAGTTGTACAATGGAGGATCTTGAGAAATGCCATAGATGACGAGGTACATCATAAGCCGCCCAAAATTTACCATAATACTTAGCATCGTAAGATTCGTAATTTGGTACTGCTACAAGTAAAACACCATCTGGCTTAAGTAGTCTCCTTAACTCTTTAATCTGTTTATCCAAGTCGCTTACATGTTCTAAAACATGCCACATTGTAATAACATCCAAACTAGCTGACTTAATATCTTTAGTATCCAAAACTAAATGTATTCCTTTATTCTGAGCCAAACCTCGAGCCTGAGCACTAGGTTCAAAACCATAAGTCTGCCATCCTTTATTTTTAGCATGCAACAAAAACTCACCAGTTCCACAACCAATATCTAAAATACTTTTTCCATCAGGTCGCAAAGTATCTATAAAATTTAACTTGCGAATGATAGCATTCTTCTTTGCTCTTTGATATATCTTTTGAAAAAAACTTTTACGCTGATCACTATGTGAAATATATTTCTCACTTTGATAATATCTACCTAGCTCATCTGCCTTCGGAGTAGGAACAGTTTTGTAAACATGAAAATCCGAATCCAAGATGATACTAAATTTTTCTTTAGTTATACTATAATCTTGTAAATCCAAAAATAAATCACTACCAGTTTTGCTCATACATTCTACTTTAATTACAAACAAATATAATGAACAAATACTTAAAATAGTCTTTCTCCTACTAACATTAAATACCTAGAAAAGTAGCTTCTCTTAATATATACAGATTACTATATTTTAATCCAGCATATAATTCTATCTATAATACTAATTTAATTCCCCCTTACCTATATCTATAGTAAGATATAAACTTACAAATAAGTCTATACTGTGATAGTAACTTCTAATAATTCTACCTACAATATATATATTAGGTTATTGCAATCAATAGTTAATATTCTATGTCTATTGCATCAACGGATTAATAACTTTTGTTATAAATCAAAATGACGTAATATATAAATCAACTTCATTTTTTATTGCTAGTTTCTCTAATAAAATGAGGAGGTATAAACTAAGTTAGAAAAAAAAACTCTATAATAAGTACAGTTAGTAAGAGTCTATAAGCTACTATTAAGAATGACATATTCTTAAAGAAATATTTACTTTAAACAAGAAAATCATTTCTATATACTAGCATTATCCAAATTAAGAAGCCTAGTAAATAAGTTGCCAAATTTAGTACCTCGATGTAAAAAGTGCTACTAATAAAACAACCTAAGAAGACTATCTAAAAAGACAAATTACAATTATTTACCAAAGGTACCTTACATACTTGTTTCTTCTTTAGAAAGGTATTCGATTCCATTCTAGACAAAGCCAATTAAAGAAAGTTTTATATCTTTCCATGTATAAAAAACTAGTATACATACATCTCCCAACGCTATTTTTACTTAAAGAATCTGTAGTTCGTTTTGCACATCATAGATACCTTTTAAGCTCGTTTATCTTTTAATGCTTGTAGTACCAAAGCAATTTTTATCTTAATTCATTTACTACTGCTAATTTATACTAGAACTCTACGTTAAGTACATAAAAGCTTCAATTTCTATAATATCATAAGTCTTATCTGCTACCGAATTAAATATTTGTCAGGTAGAAATATCCTGTTAATATATATAAAAAAGCTAAATATTTTAATTATCTACTTTATTCTATGCGTAAAAAAATACGTACAAGAATATATAAAAAACCAAAGCATTATAATCTAATAGTTCTTTCAAAGTATATTTTAGATGTATCATAAAAACAAGAAGGGGTTTTGTTCCACGTGGAACAAAACCCCTTCTTATTTTTACCTTCAATAACTATCTACCCATATGGATCAATAAAATTGATATATCTGTAGGTGTCACTCCGCTAATTCGCGATGCTTGTGATATAGTAACTGGGCGTATTTTTTTCATCTTTTCCTTTGATTCAAAAGACAGAGAAACGATCTTATCATAATCGAAATTTTCCGGAATCTTGACATCCTCTAATCTAGATAGTTTATCAGCATTACTCTTCTCTTTCTCAATATATCCAGAATATTTTACTTCAATTTCTGCTTGTTCTAAAATCTCTTGATCTAAATTATGGTTGTCAACATATTCTTTAACCTTTTCAAATTTTAAGATATCCTCTAGTTCAATTTGTGGACGTGAGAATACTTTAAACATTTTATCAGGCTGATTCATTAATGATGATCCCTTTTGTTCCAAAATAGGATTCGCTTCCTGAATCTTAACGCTAGTATCTTTGAAAAACTGCACGAAATTATTAGACTCCTTTAACTTATGCTCCATTCTTCTTAGGCGCTGATCCGTAGCTAAACCAAGTTCGTAGCTTTTTGGAGTTAACCTAAAATCTGCGTTATCTTGTCTTAACAAAGTCCTATATTCGGCACGTGAAGTAAACATTCTGTAAGGCTCTTCCGTTCCCTTTGTAATTAGATCATCGATTAAAACACCAATATAAGCTTCATCTCTACGTAAAATTAATGGCTCTTTCTCATTAATCTTTAAGTGAGCATTAATCCCTGCCATTAGTCCTTGAGCAGCTGCCTCCTCATATCCAGTTGTTCCATTAATTTGCCCTGCAAAATACAGACCTTCTACTAACTTAGTTTCTAATGTATGTCTTAATTGCGTTGGCGGAAAGTAGTCATATTCTATAGCATAACCTGGACGGAAAATCTTAACTTTCTCAAATCCTGCCACCGAACGTATAGCCTTAAACTGTACATCTTCAGGTAAAGAAGTAGAGAAGCCGTTTACATAAATTTCACAAGTATTCCAGCCTTCAGGCTCCACAAAAATTTGGTGTCTATCTTTATCTGCAAAACGATTAATCTTATCCTCAATTGATGGACAGTAACGCGGTCCTATACTTTTGATACGTCCAGTAAACATTGGTGAGCGATCAAACCCTTCCCTAAGTAAATCATGTACCTCAGGTGAAGTATAAGTCATATAACAATCTCTTTGTTCCTTTAAAGGACTAGTTACCTCCAAATATGAAAACTTAGCAGGCACAGCGTCACCAGGTTGAACCTCCATTTTAGAATAATCTAAACTACGCCCATCTACCCTTGGTGGTGTTCCTGTCTTCATTCTTCCTGAATCAAAACCTGCCTTTATAAGATCTTCAGTTATACCATAAGCAGCTCCTTCACCTGCTCTACCTCCACCAAATTGTTTTTCTCCAATGTGAATTAATCCATTCAAAAAAGTACCATTAGTAAGAATTACAGTTTTACCCTTTATCTCTATTCCTAGATTGGTAACGACTCCTTGAATCTTATTATCCTTAATAAGAATAGATTTTACCATGTCTTGGTAGAAATCTAAATTAGGAGTACCCTCCAACATTAAACGCCAAGTTTCTGAAAAACGCATTCTATCGGACTGCACACGTGGAGACCACATCGCAGGCCCTTTAGACTTATTGAGCATCTTAAACTGAATTGCAGTCTGATCTGAAACGATTCCAGAATATCCTCCTAAGGCATCAATCTCACGCACAATTTGTCCTTTTGCAATACCACCCATAGCAGGATTACAGGACATTTGTGCTATATTTTGTAAACTCATTGTAATAAGCAAAGTTTTGGATCCCATGTTAGCTGCCGCTGCCGCTGCCTCTGAACCTGCATGTCCTGCACCTACTACAATAACATCATATGTATCTTGAAATATACTCATTGTTCCACGTGAAACATTAAAATTAAACTTAAAATAAACTACTGTTCCACGTGGAACATAGCTATTTTCTCTTCTTCTTTACTACGCATTAGAATCTCGTCTTCTTGTGTCTTATCCTTATAACCACAGTAATGTAAAACACCATGTGCCATCACTCTCAAGAGTTCTTCATCAAAGCTAACATTGAAATCTCCTGCATTTTCACGCACGCGTTCAACCGATACAAATATATCACCAGAAATGACTTTATCTTCTGTATAATCGAAACTAATGATATCTGTAAGTGTATCGTGATCTAAATATTCTACATTAATCTTATGTAAATAAGCGTCATCACAAAAAATATAATTAATCTCTCCCTCACTAAAACTTTCTGAGGAAATAATTTTTGAAATCCAATTAGCATACCTATCTTCATTAACTAATTGAAAATCAGCATCATAGTTAAAAATTATCATGTAAATTTTTATCTTAAAATTATAATACTCGCAAAGGTACAATGAAAATTAAAAAAGAAGATTAAAAAGTATATAAAAATGAATTCTTTAACATAACATAAAGATAATCAATAAAGTAAACAATACACCTTAAGAAGAAAAGAATTAGACATATAGAGAAAGTTCTCTTGGAAAAATTCAAAAAAAGAACCCCCTTACTCCCACTCTATGTGACCAAAATAATACAAATCCAAGATAAAAATATGGTATGCACTAGACCAGTTAAATAGTCTAAATACTGAAATTACTGGAAAAGTTTTAAATGGAATTAGCCATTGAAAA